>CAVJQJ010000081.1:0-11252 GCA_963651715.1 Anaerovoracaceae bacterium | reverse complement strand
CACCATAGCTGTAAGCTTTTTGGAACCCCCAGCTTAGCTGGGGGTTTTCTTATGGCAAAAACAGGGCAGACATGATGCCTGCCCTTTCTGTTGCCATCAGCGGCTGCTGCCCTGAAGGATGACCGCTTTGGTCGCTGCAGCGATTTTCTCAGGATCACCGAGGTAGTAATGGCGGATCGGCTTCAGGTCATCATCGAGCTCATAGACCAATGGCTGACCGGTCGGGATGTTGAGCAGTGCGATGTCTTTGTCGCTGATGCCGTCGAGTTCCTTGATCAGTGCCCGCAGGCTGTTGCCATGGGCGGAAATCAGGATGGTCTTGTCTTTCTTCAGTTCAGGGCAGATGGTTTCATACCAGAAGCCCTTGACGCGGGCGACGGTGTCCTTGAGGCTTTCGGTAAGTGGAATCTGTTCTCTGCTCAGGGAAGCGTAGGCAGGGTTGTTGTAAGAAGTCCGTGGATCGTCCACTGGCAACGGGTCTGCCGCAATCTCGTAGCTCCTGCGCAACAGGTGTACCTGATGTTTACCCAGACGCTGCGCTGTTTCGGCTTTGTTGAGTCCCTGCAGAGAGCCATAATGGCGTTCGTTCAGGCGCCAGTCGCAGACGGTCGGTGTCCACATGGCATCCATTTCTTCCAATGCAATCCAGAGGGTCCGGATGGCTCTTTTGAGAACGGAGGCGTAGGCAAGGTCAAACTTGAAGCCTGCTTCACGTAGGATCTGCCCAGCCATGGATGCTTCCTGACGGCCCTGCTCTGTCAGGTCGACATCAGTCCACCCGGTAAAACGGTTTTCAAAGTTCCAGACAGACTGGCCGTGACGCATGAAGACAATTTTGTGCATAATCGAAATGAAAGTAAGTTATCCCGATGTTCCGAGTCTTTCTATTTTATAATGTATTGCGTTTTTAATCTTTGACTTCAAGCAGGATATTTCCGTGAATTTCATTCGAGACAACATTTTTCTTATCGGTGTCGTACTTTATTGTATCGGAGCGTTGCTTTGGCCATACATCCGTACTACGACCACCGTCAACAATACTGAAGCAACCACCCTGATCAACAAGGGAAAGACCACCATTCTGGATATCCGTACCAGAAAAGAATATCAGGCAGGTCATCTGCTGAATGCGGTTTCCATGCCATTCCTGAGCCTGAAAGACCAGCTGGGACAGCTCGAGGAATCTTTCAAGAAACAGCCTGTCCTGTTGATCGACCATGAGGGCAAGGATTCCAAGGCTGCCGCGAAACTCCTGAAGGAAAACGGTTTCGGCAAGATCAACATCCTTAAGGGGGGCATGACCAGCTGGCTGAAAGACGGTCTGCCAACCAGTAAATAAGGATTGGCAGATGACAGCGAAAGTCATTATGTACAGTACGGCAACATGTCCTTACTGCAGGATGGCGGAACGCCTGCTGGCAGTGCGTGGTGTTGAACAGATTGAAAAAATACTGATTGATGGCAATGAGTCCTTGCGTGCGGAGATGATGGAAAAGACCGGTCGACGCACGGTTCCCCAGATTTTCATTGGCGATACCCACGTAGGTGGGTTTGATGATCTTGCCAGGTTGGATAAAGCGGGTGGCCTGATACCGCTGCTGCAGTCAGCATAGATAATTTGAATTTTTATTGGAGACGACATGACAGAAGAAGCAAAACAGCCAGAGCAGCCTGTATTCCAGATACAGTCTATCTACCTCAAGGATCTGTCCCTTGAACAGCCGAATTCCCCACAGATTTTCCTGGAAAAAGAAGCGCCTGGTTTTGAGGTTGCTCTCAATGTGAGCTATGACGCACTGGGCAATGATTTCTATGAAGTTTCTGTGACGGCTACCGTGACCGCCAAAATCGGGGAAAAGGTCGCTTATCTGGTTGAAGGCAAGCAGGCTGGTATTTTCCAGGTCAAAGGGTTGCCTGAAGAAGCCATGGATCCTGTTCTGGGAATCAACTGTCCAACCGTGATTTATCCATATCTGCGTGCGAATATCGCTGATGCCATCACCAAGGCGGGGTTCCCTCCTATCCATCTGGCTGAAATCAATTTTGAAGCTTATTTCCGTGACCGTGTCCAGCGGGAAGCTGCTGCGGACAAGGCTGCGGCACCTGTTGAAAACGCATAAGATTTGATCTGACTGGAAAAGATGAATATCACGATTCTTGGCGCTGGCGCCTGGGGAACCGCCATGGCAGTCAGTCTGGCCGGCCGTCATCAGGTGCTTCTCTGGGGGCGCGAAACGGAACGGGTTGTCGAGGCGGAAAAGAGCCGGGTGAACAATATGGGTTTGCCTGGTGTCCAACTGCCTGATTCCCTGCATCTGACCCCAGACTTTGAACAGGCGGCCAACCATGGTTGCGGTCGTACCGGATTGGTGATTGTTGCGACAGCAGTGGCTGGGCTCCGTCCTGTCCTGACCCAGCTGAAATCTTATCCTGTCAAGAATGTCATCTGGCTCTGCAAGGGATTCGAACAGAAAACCGGTCTGCTGCCAAGTCAGGTTGCCAAAGAAGTGCTGGGTGAGGCTGATATCAATCTGGGCGTTCTCTCGGGACCTTCTTTCGCACAGGAGGTGGCTGCTGGTTTACCGTGTGCATTGACCATTGCTTCCCAGTCCGAGGCGCTGCGGGGCATGGTTGTCGGCGCGATGAATGCGGGCACGATGCGTATTTACTGCAGCAATGATGTCATCGGTGTTGAAGTCGGTGGAGCATTGAAGAATATCCTTGCGGTTGCAACGGGTATCACGGACGGCCTGTCGATGGGAATGAATGCCCGTGCGGCGCTGGTTACCCGAGGTCTGGCTGAGATTACCCGTATGGGGGTTGCATTGGGTGGCCGTCTTGAGACTTTTATGGGATTGACCGGTGTCGGTGACCTGATTTTAACCTGTACAGGCGATCTTTCCCGTAACCGTCGTGTTGGTCTGGGATTGGCGAAAGGCAAGACATTGGCCCAGATTGTCGAGGAGCTGGGACATGTCGCAGAAGGCGTGAACTGTGCGCATACCGTCCGGGAACTGTCTCAGAAGATGGGTGTCGAGATGCCGGTGACCCATGCCGTTGCGGAGGTGCTGTTTGATGGTGTGTCCATCAAGGAGGCGATTGCCCGGTTGATGTCACGTCATGTCCGTGATGAGAATGATGTGCTGTACCAACAGTAAGCACGGATTGTAAATCCAAGACCGCCTGATGCTTTGGCTGTCGTTTTTTTTTACCCAAATCCTGCTGCTGTGTTTTATCTGGCTGAAGCCGGTTTTCTGCGGTTCAGCATTTGAATTGAAATAAGGAATATTTTATGACTCATGTTGTTGGTGATGCGTGTGTGCTCTGTAAATTCACGGATTGTGTCGAGGTCTGTCCTGTCGATGCGTTCCATGAAGGTCCCAATACACTGGTGATCGATCCAGATGAATGTATCGACTGCGCCGTCTGTGTACCTGAATGCCCTGCAGAGGCGATTTTTGTTGAGGAAGATCTGCCGGAAGACCAGCAGGCATATATCGCCATCAATGTCGAGATGTCCAAGAAATGGCCGGTCATCACTCGTTCTCAGGATCCTATGCCTGATGCCGATGAATGGAACGGTGTTGAGAACAAAATCATCCATCTGATTAAAGAGTGATTCCCTGAGGTGGTTGCTGGGTTTGGGAAAACTGCTATCAAGAAAGGGATATGACCAAGGTCATATCCCTTTCTTTTCTAGAGTATACTGTTCTTTCAGTTTTAGAATGGCTCTGATAATCCCTTTAGATAATCCGTGGCTTCCCTGAAAGTCGAGAAACAGGCAACGGCATTGAGATGGCGGATGTTATACGGTTTCTTGATGATCCAATAGCCTTTTTCATGAGTCATCCTGTCTTCACTGAAGCCCGGTAGATAATCCTGCCGTGCGCTGGACGAACCAGTCACAGGACGTATTTTCGCCTTGTTCTGCCGTTCCATCCAATCATCGCTGTATCTCATGACATGCCCATATCAGTGGTTTTCTAACATAGTATATCGGAAACGGTAGCTAAAGAAGCTTTTGGGTCACTCTGCCGCAAAATACTCATTATCGGTCAACTGTTTCAACTTTAAGCTACCACAGGTTTTTCCGTTTCTCCTTGTATACAGACAGCTGTTTTACAGCCGGAAATCAGTCGGTGTATTCCCTCCCGAAAACTTCTTTCCACAGTTTCCGGACTTCGTCTGCCTCACCTTCGACCGCTCCAAGCGCAATCTTTGCCTCAGATGCTCCCTGCATACGGATCTGGTGCTGAAGCCGTCTGAAGTGACGGTAGATGGCGGCAACCGTCTCACCGGAGACTTCTGAGAAGAGTCCAAGCCTGTCACACATCTTGAGCAGTGCGATGTTGCCAAGATTGCCCGTCAGTTCTGGATATGTGATGGCGTATTCGAGCACCAGATACTGGACGATGAATTCGATATCCATCATGCCGCCAGCATCGTGCTTGATGTCGAACAGATTGGAGTGGTTTGGATGGGCATCCAGGATCCGTCGCCGCATCTTCACGATTTCGGTCTTCAGGTTCTCAGGATCCCGTTCACGGCGAAGAATCCTGTCACGCAGTGCTTCGAAACGTTCACCGATGGAAGCATCGCCACAGCAGAAACGGGCACGGGTCAGCGCCTGATGTTCCCATGGCCATGCGGATTTTTCCTGATAGCGTTCAAAGGCGTCGAAAGAGGAGACCATCAGCCCACTGGCGCCGTCTGGGCGCAGGGCGATATCAATATCGAACAGGGTGCCTGCCGAAGTTGGACTGGTCATCCAGGTGATGAAACGCTGGGCAAGACGGGCATAGAGCATCGGCGCCATCTGGTCATCGTCGTCATAGAGAAAGACAATATCCAGATCAGAGGCATAGCCCAGTTCCTTGCCACCCAGTTTACCGTAGGCGATGATGGCGAATTTGGGAACTTCACGATGGCGTTTGTTCATGGAGAGCCATACTTCACGGAGTGTCGCTTCCGCCATGATGTCGGCAAGGCGGGAGAGGTCATCCGCCAGCTCTTCAACGGTGAGTTCGCCGTTCAGGTCCTGTGCCAGCAGACGGAACTGCTGGGCATGATGCGCTTCACGCAGGACATCCATCAGCTGTTCGGTATTTCCCCGGTTGGCTTCGAGCTGTGCGTTAAGGTCCTGTATGAATTCATCCCAGTCAGGACGTTCCATCAAGGTGCGGGCATCGAGCAGCTCGTCCAGCAGGATGGGGTGACGGGTGAGGTACTGTGCTGCCCAGTCACTCGTGTCGAGCATATGCATCAGTCTTGATGTCGCTACAGGAAATTCGCTGAGCAGGGAAATGTAGGAAGTGCGTTTTGCGATGCTTTCCAGAAAGTTGAGCAATCGTTCCAGCGTGACCAATGGTTGATGGGCGTATTCCAGCAGATCCGACATCACGTTGTTGATAAGTGCGATGGTCTTTGCCCGGTAAGTGTCGGAAAGGGACTGGATGCGGCCTGAACGCCAGAATGCCAGCAATCGTTTGGCGGCATCTTCTGCTTCCGAGAATGCGATGGCATCGAGCTTGGTTTTCAGAACTGCTGTCAGCTCGTCATCGGTCTGGCTGGATACCAATGGTGGCATGATGATTTTTTCTGGATCAAGTGCTTCTGATTTTTCACCGAAAATGGCTTCAAACTGATCTGAGACAAAGTCACGGTGTGTTTTCAGGGCATACATCAGGTCATCGACAGATGCCATGCCAGCCGCTTTGGCGATGAGCAGGCGGTCCTCCTCATTGTTGGGGATGGAGTGTGTCTGGGCATCTTCAAGGTACTGGATACGATGTTCGATATTTCTCAGGAAGGTGTAGGACTCGAGCAGTTTATTGACGGTTTCCTCATCCATCAACCTTTTTTCCGGTAGCATTTTCAGGATTTTCCGCGTGGATTTGTCCTGAAGAGCGGGTTCCCGTCCGCCACGGATCAGCTGGAACATCTGGGCGAGGAATTCAATCTCACGGATACCGCCTTTGCCGAGTTTGACGTCGTTGACGCGTTCAGGATGTAGTTTCTCGCGTCGGATGACATCGGCGCGGATCTGCTGGTGCATGCTTCGGATGGATTCGATGACGCTGAAATCCAGATATTTCCGGTAGACGAAGGGAAAGACGATTTTCTGCAATGCTTCAATATCTTCCGGGTTGCCGGTGATTGCCCGTGCCTTGATCCATGCATAGCGTTCCCATTCACGTCCCTGGACAATGAAATACTGTTCCACCATGTTGAGGCTGGTGGCAAGGGGGCCGGATCTGCCGTTTGGCCGGAGTTCCATATCCACCCGGAAAACAAATCCGTCTTCTGCAATCTCAGCAATCGCCGCATTCAACCGTCTACCCAGGCGGATAAAGAATTCCTGATTAGACAGCAGACGTTGACGTCCCTCACGGGTCGATACGGTATCACCATTCTCTGGATAGACAAAAATCAGATCGATGTCTGAGGATACGTTGAGTTCTCGGCTGCCCAGTTTCCCCATGCCCAGCACAATCATCCGCTGTTCTTTGCCGGACTGGGCTCCAATCGGCATTCCGTGGGTATCGACCATTTCGGCATAAAGGTCTTTCAGCAGTGTCTGGATGGTGAATTCTGCGAAGCAGGTCATGGTTTCCATGACTTCGGAGAGGTCTGCCTTGCCGGAAAGATCCCGTTCAATGATGGCGCAGATGAGCAGGTTACGGATTCTCCGCAGCGCCCGGGGGATGGGATGGCCTGCAGCGGTTTCCTGACTGAGCAGTGCGGAGTAGTCCAGACTGCTCAGTGGCGATTGGACCAGGCGGTCAAGCTGTGTCCGACGGTTTGCCGGGTCTGCATTCAGCCAGTTCCTGAAGAAGCGTGATGCCTGTTCTGCTGAAATCAAAGACGGTGTATTCATTGTAACGGTGTGTAAGGGTTGTTTTTGAAAGCACTTTCAGTGCTTATTCTGTCTTGTGTTTAAAAAATCATACGACAAGTATGGTATTTTATGACTCGTAAATTTCTGAAAATTTGTGATGCAGCAGAAACCGCCGCAGAAATCGCCGCAGTCTCAAGAACCGGGAGCGTCTGATACGCCTACGGGGGGAGGGGCTGTTTCTTTTTTCCAGCAGCATCGTCGTCTGACCTATTGGTGTGGCGGTATTCTTGGCGTGTTGCTTGTCTGCATCATCAGTCTGGTGGTTGCCACGACTGTCCTGATGGTCAACATCGAACGGTGGCATGGCGATATTGAAGAGGCCGCCAGCCGCGCGCTGAAACAGCCGGTCCGCTTTGCCAGTATCGATGCGTCGTGGCAGGGCATCCATCCCAGTATCACGCTGGAACGTCTCACTGTTACCGATGCAGCCACGGACCAGCCTCAGCTGAAACTCAACCGTGTGGATGCTGTCTTGGCATGGCGGTCTGTCTTTGTCATGGAACCCCGTCTTGCCCGTCTGGAAATCCATGAGCCTGACCTGAATGTCAGCCGTGATGCGAAAGGGCATTTCCATGTGGCAGGCATCCTGATTGATCCTGAGGATAAGAAGGACAGTGGTTTCAGCCGCTGGGTGATGAGGCAGGCTGAGATTGTCATCCATGATGGCAGAGTCTATTGGCTTGACGAGATGCGTGGCAACAGGGGGTTGGCTGTCAGCCATATCAATGCTTCTCTGGAGAACAGCGGCGCAGAACATGCGTTCAAGGTCAGTGCATTGCCAGAGGTTTCCAGCGTCTCCAATCCGTCCAGTCTGGATCTGAAAGGTACCGTGACAATGGCTGAGGGGCAGAAAACGCCAGATGCCGTGGCTGTTTCGCTCGATAGTCTGGATATCAATCTGCTGGAGGCATTGGTACCGCATCTGCCTGTTGATGAAGCACTTCACCGTCGGCTGATGGGATACCGGTTGGGAGGCACTCTGCTGGATGTCGAAGCCAGCTGGAACTGCCAATCTTCTGCATGGCAGATGGATTTAGGGTTCGATAAGCTCGTTTTACGAGAAAAAGCCGATGTGCTGCTGAAAGATGAAGACCGTCTGTTGCCTAAAGGACTGGGCGTTGATGGGCTGACCGGGCATCTGACCGCCAATCAGCAGGGTGGAACCCTGACGCTGGATGCTGCAGATACCGTTTTGCTGCTGCCCGCGTATCCAGCGGATAATCCGATGGTTTTTGATGAGTTGAAGGCGGATGTCGCCTGGACGCTGGAAGGGACCTCTGATCTGACAGTGGGTATCCATGACATGACATTCCGTCAGAAAGCGATGACGGGGCATGTTGCTGGCAGTTATACCCGCAATCCTGAAGAAGACAATGGTGGGGCAGGATCCCTTGACCTGACGGCAGAGCTTGAGCATCTGGCGGTGGCGGATGTCAAACATTACATCCCGCTCCAGACGCCAAAGGCTTTGGCTGACTGGCTGCGTGCCGCATTGAAAGGCGGCATGGTCACCAAGACAACCGCACGAATCCAAGGGAAGATCGGTGAGATTCCTTTCCCGAAGGGCGAAGGTGTCTTTGATATCCGGGCACAGCTGGACAATGCCTCAATCAACTATATGCCGTTTCATAAATCACTCGACGGTACCCGTCCATTGTGGCCGGATCTTGACCATATCCAGGGGGAATTCCGGATGGAAGGCAAGGCGATCACCATCCATGCGGATACCGCGGCGACACAGGGTGCCAACCTGCATGATGTGGATGTCGTGATTCCTGAAACGCTGCAGGGACCGCCAACATTGGAAATCACCGGCTATTCCGATGGTCCGATGAAAAACCAGCTGGATTTCGTGAATGCTTCTCCTGTCTATGAATGGATTGGCCATCTGACCACCAATACCACAGCAACCGGCAATGGCAGTGTGGATATCAAGATCTATCTGCCACTGAAGCATGTTGAGGAGACAACGGTCGACGGACATCTGAAATTCCAGAACAACGATATTGTCCTGCTCGAAGATCTCCCCGTGATTACGGGCTCTCATGGCACATTGCATTTCACCCATAACGGCTTCAACCTCGACAACCTGAAAGGACAGTTCCTGTATGAACCGGTACTGGTCAACGGGGGTACCGATCCACGGAACAAAAAGGTATTCCATGTCCGTGCCACTGGGACATTGGGAGATGTCGGTGTCCAGAAAACCTATCGGACCGGTGCCATGCTGCATCTAGCCGGTACGTTGACCGGCAAGACACCGTTTGCAGTGGATGTCCGTGATTCAGGCATCGAGATTTCAACTTCCCTGAAAGGATTGGGGATTGCACTGCCTTATCCATTGGGTAAGGGGAGGGATTCTGCAGCACCGCTGCAAGTGACTTTGAAAGACCTGCCTTCGGTGGGGACCACCCGTTATGACCAGCTTTCTGTGGTGTATGGCGGTAACCGTTATGCCCGCTATATCCGCCGGAAAAAACCGAGTGACCATTACTGGCAGGTTGAAAAAGGCGGCTTTGGCATCAACCGGTCCGTCATTGACCGTGAAGGGCTGATGATCAATGCATCGATTGATGTTTTCAGTCTGGACAGCTGGATTGATTTCATTGTTGGTTTCTATCGGCATGCTGCTGCTTCCCCTGCCTCCGGCAAATCGTCCGGAGGTGGACTGCTGCAGTATCTGGAACCTCACTGGTTCAACCTGGCGGCAAACCGTTTCCATGCGTTTGGGCTGGTTGCCCATGGAATGAATGGCCATGGTTCCCGGCATAACGGTCGTTGGGATATCACCGCATCTTCTGATCTGGTAGATGGACAGATTGTCTATATCGAAAACAGCTGTACCCATCCGAATGGTTTCCTGCAGGCGAAGCTGAAGAATTTCGATGTGGGTTGGCACAATATCAGCAAGGGCGACAAGAGCAGTTCAGAGCCGCTGGAATATGCGGGTTCATTGCCTTCGATGGATGTCGAGACGGATAATCTTGGATTGCTGGACCGTCATGAACTGGGACATGCCATCCTGAAAGCAGACAGTCTTGTCCTGCCAAGAGGAAATGCCTGGACAATCCGCAAGCTCCATCTGGACAATGCAGAATCTGTTCTGGAAGCGACCGGTGAATGGACCGCCTTGCCAGGCGAATCGCCGATGACACAGATTGATTTCTCCCTGAATGTCTCAAATCAGGGCGAAATGCTGAAGCGGCTGCTCTTTGATGGTCTGATTGAGGGCGGGGAAAGCACTTATTCTGGGCATCTTTACTGGCTGGGATTACCGGTTGTCCCGGATTTCCCTTCATTGGGGGGAAATCTTTCCCTGACCAGCAAACAGGGTGAAGTCCTGATGATCAAGCCAGGGGCGGCCAAGCTTCTGAGTGCGTTGGGGGTAAAAGCCATTGCCCGCCGTGCGACAGGTGACCTGCATGGTGTCGGTGGTGAAGGTTTCGCCTATGACATGGTTTCCAGCGATTTTGTCATCGAGGATGGTGTGATGCGGACTGAGAACATGAAAGTCAATGGTCTATTGGCTGATGCCGATATCACAGGCATCATCACGATTCCTGATATGACGCAGGATCTTACCGCTGTCGTCAAACCTGAGCTTGATGCGACAGGGGGCTCCATTCTCGTGGGACTGCTGAACCCTGTCGTCGGGGTAGGTACGCTTCTTGCTCAATGGATAGCAAAGGCACCGTTGACAGAAGCCTTTACCTATCATTTCCATATCGGTGGTCATTGGGGAGCACCTGTTGTCCAACCGATGGCGAAATGATGCAATCTGTTAACTCGCCCAGCGGATCAGCTGGTTGAATGGGAAATTTGGGGAAAAAGACATGACAAAAGTTGCGGCTGTTCAGATGGTATCGACACCTGTCATCCGAGAAAACATGGAGACGGCATCCCGATTGATTGCGGAAGCATCGGACAAGGGTGCGGAACTGGTGCTCCTGCCGGAATACTGGCCTGCTATCGGTCGGAAAGACAGTGAAAAGCTCGCGGATGCCGAACCTTATGGTCAGGGGCCTGTCCAGGATTTCATGGCTGGGATGGCGCAGAAGCACCATGTCTGGCTGATTGGTGGCACGTTGTCGTTGGAATCTCCAGAACCCAACAAGGTGTTGAACACTACACTGGTCTATACCCCTGATGGCGAAAATGTCGCCCGCTATGACAAGATCCATCTGTTCAGCTTTGAATCCTCAAAGGGGGAGTCCTATGATGAGTCGACTGTCATCAGCCGAGGGGATTCGGTGACGACTTTTGATGCACCATTTGGCAAGGTTGGTCTATCCGTCTGCTACGACCTGCGTTTTCCTGAACTCTATCGGGCGATGGGGGACTGTAAGATGATGGT
>CAVJQJ010000080.1:0-5714 GCA_963651715.1 Anaerovoracaceae bacterium | reverse complement strand
GCTGTAAGCTTTTTGGAACCCCCAGCTTAGCTGGGGGTTTTCTTATGACAAAAATACCCTCCTCACCAAAGCTTTATTTAGTGAGGAGGGTAATATGTAAGTAAATGCTTACTTATTTTAATATTATTGCAGTAATTTGATTTTCTTCTGAATCTATCTCTTTTCTATCAGCACTGTTCCATCAATGTGCTTCTCCCCAGCTCTTTCCTGAGCCGACTTCAGCAATCAATGGGACATCCAATTCTGCTGCCTGTGTCATGAGTTCTGGCAGTTTTCTGCGGACAATTGCCAGTTCGTTTTCAGGCACTTCAAGAATCAGTTCATCGTGTACCTGCATGATGAGTTTTGATTTGAGCTGATCTTTTTCAAGCCAATCCTGTACCGCAATCATCGCCAGTTTGATGATGTCTGCCGCAGTTCCCTGCATCGGTGCATTGATGGCGGCACGTTCCGCAGCCTGACGGCGTGGTCCGCCGGATTTGATTTCGGGTAACCAGAGGCGTCTGCCGAAAACGGTTTCGACATAGCCCTGTTCGATTGCCTGGGTACGGGTGTTTTCCATGTATTGGGTGACACCTGGATACTGCTGGAAATAGCGGTCGATGTAATTCTTGGCATCCGTCCTGCTGATGCCGAGGTTTGAGGCAACACCGAATGCGCTCATGCCATAGATGAGGCCGAAGTTGATGGTCTTGGCGTAGCGGCGCTGGTTACTGGTGACTTCAAGCGGGGTGATGCCAAAGATTTCGGATGCTGTTGCCCGATGGATGTCCTCACCTTGATGGAATGCTTCGAGCAGTCGTCTGTCTCCTGAGAGATGCGCCATGATGCGGAGTTCAATCTGGGAATAGTCGGCGGAGACGATGACATGATTTTCCGGTGCTATGAATGCTTCCCTGATTTTGCGTCCTTCTTCGGTTCGAACCGGAATATTCTGCAGGTTGGGATCGTTGGATGCCAACCGTCCTGTAATAGCGACTGCCTGTGCATAGTTGGTATGGACACGGCCTGTTACTGGATTGACCATGTTCGGCAGTTTGTCGGTATAGGTGGATTTGAGTTTTGCCATGCCCCGGTAGTCGAGGATGATTTTTGGCAATGGGTAATCCAGTGCAAGTTTTTCAAGCACTTCTTCATTGGTGGACGGTGCGCCAGAAGGTGTTTTCTTGATGACAGGTAGCTTGAGCTCATCGAAGAGTATAGCGCCCAACTGTTTCGGTGAATTCATGTTGAAGGTCTTGCCTGCCATCTCAAAGGCCTGCTGGGTGAGTCCATCCATGGTCTCTCCCAATGCTGTGGATTGCTGGAGAAGACGTTTGGAATCGATGAGTACACCGTTCCGCTCCATTTTCTGCAGAACGGAGAGGACAGGCATTTCTATCTGGGTGTAGACCGCCTGCATTTTTTCGTGATGGCTGAATTCCTGCCACATTTTATGATGGAGCTGGAGGGTGACATCGGTATCTTCTGCCGCATATTCTGTGGCAGTCTCGATATCAATCTGTTCAAAGCCCAACTGTGCAGCACCTTTCCCGCAGACTTCTTCGTAGGTGATGGTCTTGTGTCCTAGCAGCCGTTCTGAGAGGGTATCCATGTCATGACGTCGGTGTGATTCGAGGACATAGGACTGAAGCATGGTGTCATGCTGGATGCCCTGCATCTGAATACCATAGTTGGCAAAGATATGGGCGTCATACTTAAGATTCTGCCCGACTTTCTTATGGTCCGGGTTTTCAAGCCAAGGTCTGAGTTTTTCCAGTACCTGGCTGCATGCAAGCTGTTGGGCGCCAAGGATCTGGTGTCCGACGGGAATGTAGGTCGCCTCTCCTGCCTGGACTGACAGCGAGATGCCGACGAGTCTGGCGGTCATGGCGTCCAGTGAGGTTGTTTCGGTGTCGATGGCGGTGAGTTCCGCATCAGTGATGCGCTGGAACCATTTATCGAGCTGTTCTTCTGTCTGGACGGTTTCGTATTGGGCGGCGTCATTGAAACCGGTGTTCTTTTCGCCGAACATGTCTGTCTGCAGGTCAGCGGCTGGTTTGGGTTTCGCCTGTTTCTTCGGTGCGCTTACGGTTTCAAATGGTTCATCATTTTCGGTGAGCTCTTTGAGCATGTTCCGGAAGCCATAACGGGTGTATGACTGTCTGAGACATTCGATGTCTTTGTCCTGTTTCTGCAGGCTGGTTTCGATGTTTTCAATATAGGCACTGAGATCGCTGTCGGACTGGATGGTGACGAGGTAGCGTGCCTTCGGCAGCCAGTCGAGAGATTCGCGCAGGTTGTTGCCGACAACGCCTTTGATGTTTTCCGCATGCTGGATGATGCCATCGAGGGTGTCATACTGGGTGAGCCATTTGACAGCGGTTTTGGGGCCGACCTTGGCAACGCCGGGGATGTTATCGGCATTGTCTCCAATGAGGGAAAGGTAGTCGATGATTCTTTCCGGTGGCACACCGAATTTCCTGATGACGCCCTCCCGGTCCATGATTTCGTTGTTCATGGTATTGACGAGCGTGATGCTGTCATCCACCAATTGTGCCATGTCTTTGTCACCTGTTGCGACAATGACTCTGAAGCCCTGTTTCCGTGCTGTGACGGAAAGTGTCCCGATGACATCATCAGCCTCGATGCCGTCAACAGAAAGGAGTTTCCAGCCATGCATCCTGACCATGTCCTGGATAGGGCCTATCTGACTGATGAGGTCTTCCGGCATTGGTGGGCGGTTTGCCTTGTACTCTGCATAGTAGTCGTGCCGGAATGTTTTGCCTTTCGCATCGAATATACAGGCGACGTGTGCTGTGGGATAATCTTTCTCAAGGCGGTGAAGCATGTTTATGAAGCCATAAATCGCTCCAGTCGGTTCGCCTGCTGCATTCCGCAGGTCTGGTAATGCATGATATGCACGGTAAAGGTAATTGGAGCCATCAATCAATAACAGGGATTTGCTCATATGACAGAAGATGTGACTGAAAATAAAAAAAAGGTAAAACTGCTGGATGATGTCAAGGACATGGAATACGCCACAGTACTGAAAGCGCGTGAGTCCTGGGGTATGTTCTCCATTATGTCAGAATTTGTGGAGACCACCGAAAAACTTTCTGAAGTTCAGGCCGCCATCACGATTTTCGGTTCTGCCCGTACCAAGTCTGGCGATCCTTATTATGAAAAATGTGTGGAATTGGCATATAAGCTGTCGGAATCAGGCTTTGCGATTTTTTCCGGAGGTGGTCCTGGCATTATGGAAGCGGCGAACAAGGGGGCTTTTAATGGCGCTTCTCCATCTGTTGGCCTGAATATCGAGCTGCCTTTCGAACAGGCTTCCAACCAATGGCAGGATGTCTCTGTGAACTACCGCCATTTCTTTGCGCGCAAGAATGGGCTGATTAAATATGCCAATGCATTCATCTGTTTCCCTGGTGGTTTCGGTACATTGGATGAGATGACTGAGGTCCTGACGCTGGTCCAGACCAACAAGGTCCGTCAGTTCCCGATCATCCTGTTCGGGCGGAAGTTCTGGCAGGGTTTCATGGACTGGACGGTGAATACGCTGTTGGAAACCGGTATGGTCAGTGAATGGGATGTCCATCTGCTGACAGTGACCGATGATGTGGATTATGTTGTCAACCATATCATTTCCTATTACAAGGACCGTAATATCACGATGACTTCAGCTGAAAGACTGAAGATGATGTATCTGTGATTCCGTCCTGTTTGTTACAATAAAATTTTCATCTGTTGGATGCTGACATGCGGATTCGAGATTTTCTCAAATATGCTTTTGCTGTGACGGCTTTTGCGGTCATGGCTGGCGCATCTGCGCAGGAAGATCCAACAGGTGCTGATGCAGAGATCCTGGATGAGACGGATGAACCTGCTATCACCATCCGCAGGCCGGACATCAATGCTGAGATTGTTGAACGGCGCAATGGCGGCATGGTCGAGGAGGTCCAGGTCAACAGTGGTCCAAGCACTTATTATCTGTATCCAAATGGTCAGCACGGTGTGCCTGATTCCTTTGAAAGCAATGTGGTAAGACCTGCCCTGTGGCGGGTCGGCACTTTTGATGTCACCGAAAAAGCGAAGAAGGTCGGTGATGAGAATGATCCGATGGGTGCGGATGTACCCCCTCCATCCGGAGAGTGATTGACGGCAACGTTACAGACAGTCTTTTAGTCTTTTTATCATGGCAGTTTTTACACCAGTCACCGTGCAGGACCTGAAACCCCTGCTCGCACATTTTCCCTTGGCGCCTGTGACCGCGGTCAGAGGCATCAGTTCTGGGATTGAGAACAGCAATTTTTTCGTCACGACAGAAGATAATGAGTATGTCCTTACTATCTTTGAAAAGCTGACGCATGAAGAACTGCCGTTTTATCTAAACCTGATGAAGCATCTGGCGGAACGGGGTGTGAAAGTACCTGCTCCGATTGCTGACAATGCGGGCAATATCCTGCATACCCTGCATGGCAAACCTGCCTGTCTGGTGACAAAACTGGTGGGTGACTGGCAACCTGAGCCGCTGCCGGTGCATTGCGCTGCCGTCGGTGCGATGATGGCCAAGATGCATCTTGCTGGACAGGATTATCCCGGGAACCAGCCAAATCCCCGTGGGATGGCCTGGTGGATTGAAACGGTGCCCCAGGTGGTGCCTTATATTCCTGTCGATGCGGCTGAACTGTTGAAAGCTGAGCTGGCTTATCAGCAGGTATTCCAGCAGTCAGCGGTTTATGGCCGTCTATCCAAGGGACCTGTGCATGCGGATCTTTTCCGCAACAATGTGATGTTTGACGGTGAGATACTGTCAGGTTTCTTTGATTTTTATTTTGCCGGTGTCGATACCTGGCTGTTTGATGTCGCTGTGGGTATCAATGACTGGTGTATCAACCTGGAAACCGGTGTGCTTGATATGGCCCGTGTCCGTGCTTATCTGGATGCTTATCATGCGGTGCGTCCGTTCACCCAGGATGAGGTGGTGGCATGGCAGGCGACTTTACGGAGTGCGGCGCTGCGTTTCTGGATTTCCCGTCTTTACGATTTTTATATGCCCCGTGAGGCTGAGATGCTGACGCCTCACGATCCTAAACATTTTGAGCGTATCTTGAAACTGCGTATCAATGAATCCGCTCCTGCTTTGATTGTATGAACAGATTACCTGCCCGTTACGGTCTGCTGTGGATCCGCGCTGGTTTTGCGCTTTTCAAGGCCCGGCCTTTCTTTCTGACAAATCTGCTGTTTCTTTATATGCTGGTGGTGATTTTCTCCAGCATGATTCCTTTCATCGGTCAGTTTGTACCGATTTTCACGGCTTCTATTTTCTCTTTCCTGTTCATGACGGCAACGGTGAAGCTGGAGCGGAATGAACCTTTGACGATAACCGGGCTGTTTCAGGTCTTGAACCGGGAGTCTGTTTTCCGTCTGCTGGCATTGGGCAGCTGCTATGCCCTGTTCGGCATGATTGCCGCAGGTATCTCAACGCTGGTGGATCACGGCCAGCTGTTTGCACTGTTGATGGCCAAGGATGAGAGTGTCCTGGCACAGACGGACTGGAACCGTGTCGGGATGTCGGCTGGCCTGATCCTTGCCGTTTATATTCCCTTTTTCATGGGCACGTGGTTCGCGGGGCCTTTGATCGGGTGGCGTCAGATGTCTTTGGGCAAGGCGCTTTTCTACAGTTTCTTTTCAGTTGCCCACGCATGGCGCGCATTCCTCGCTTA
>CAVJQJ010000079.1:0-4501 GCA_963651715.1 Anaerovoracaceae bacterium | reverse complement strand
GTAACGGGCATGCAAATGACAGTGTTTAGATGCGCCTGTTAGGGCGCTGCTGGTGACAGAGTCTGCGCCAGAACGCAGGTTTGGATAGTAAGAATCGTATGCGACGGAAGCAAATGCATCATCCGCATCGGTGTAGGCCGCGTTTGCATACAGGGAAGTCCGTTTGGACAGGGAGTAGGTGTAACCCAGTGCGTATTTGTTGACCTTGCTGTCCTTGCCGTAGCTGATCTTGCCGTGGTTGTAGGCGACGTTGACGGTATGTGGACCGTAGGTGTACTGCAGACCGACGATGGCGTTGCGCTGGTCGATGGAATGGGTGAAGTCATTGCCGAAGATCGGTACAGCCGGTTCGGTGACCTGACCGGTGAACGCTTTGACAGAAGCGGTTTCATAACCGGCGGAAACCTTCAGGCTGCCCCAGCTTGCATCGCCAAAAGTATAAGCCGCACCGACATTCCATTTATAGGAATCGTTGGAATCCGGAATCTTTTCATAGTCAGCCAGCAGGTCCCAGCCACTGTTGGAGTAACGGGCACCAATCAGCCAGCCGTCGTTGTCGATGTGGTTGGTGTTCATGTAAGCACCGCCCAGATTGCGGGAACGTGGGTTGGTGTTGGTGCCGACGGTGTAAGCCAGACCAAAGCTGAAGCCTCCCCAGTTTGGACTGTCATAACGCATCGTGTTTGCGTTGACTTCAGAATCCAGCAGGGTATACAGGCCTGCCGCCACGCCGTTCATGGAGAATGGATCGATAGTGCGGTAGTTCTGGATGGTGTAGTTGACGACACGGCCGATATGGACGGCACCGTAGGTTGGGCTGCTGAAACCGACATTCGCGACACTCTGCCATTCCGGTGGCTGCCAGACCGCATCCTTGTTGCCGGATTTCAGGACTTCATTCATCTGCATGGACTGGTCCTGATAGTTTGCATGGCGGGCACCGCGGGTCCCATCATTCACGTTGATGCAGCGTTCGAGGTTGAAGTCCGCCTTGACGCCACCACCGAGGTCTTCCGTTCCGCGGAAGCCCATACGGCTGTCGACATTGCTGCCGAGCCGGACATCGGAGCCGGTGGACCGTGCGAAACCGGTATCGAGGATACCGTATACGGTGACGTTGGACTGTGCGTAGGCGGCACCTGCAAAGGTCCCCATGACTGCAAGCGCGATGAGTGATTTCTTCATTGTTCCTGTCTCTGTTTTCTGGTGAAGGTGAGTGGTCTGTCAGGCAGGAATACCCGAGACCGAAATATGGCTATTATGCATAGACAACCTCATTTCGTAATCAAGTATTGGAATAAAGTACAGTTAACAGATGCTCCCGTTGTTTTATTGAGACATAATTGAGCCAAAAATAGAATATCCAGCATCATCAGGCATCCGCATTGGTGGCCCCATGAGAGATGCCGTGACCAGCCCGATCCGTTCTATCCTCCAGACATGCTGTTTTTCCGAATATTGACGAGGTTCAACATATATCACCGTTATCCAATGTAATATATTGTTTACATTTCATGTTTCCAGAAAGGCATCCAGATGAAAAAACGGCTCTCCATCACATTGGCATGCATCCTGACAGCCACCTCCCTGACCGCACAGGCAGGCGAATTCACCGCCGCCCAGCTGAAACAGATGAGTATCTTTATCTCGAATTTCTCGGAAGTAGGACTGACCACATTGAAGACGGCAGATCTCATGAAAGACAATGACGAGAAGGTCCGCTTCGGCATCGCGCACACCTATCTGAACAACAAAGCGGACGTCAGCGACTGTTCGTAGTGCCAATGGGGCAACCGCGCCATCCACCATGTGCATATCCGGGATGCGTTGAAACGCTATTTCGACTACGACATGACCTCGTTCCCGCAGGTCAACCCATACAACTATGACTTCCACTACGATGGCAGACGCTACCAGTTCAACAAAGAGGGCCTGAACTGGGCCCGTATCTATGCCACTGTCCTGCATGCCAGACGGGTAGCAGGCAACCGGATCGAAATGACAGGCCACTACTACCTGCCTGATGAGCATAACCGGATTACCGGCAAATTCAGGGCGCTGGCAAAACCCCATGTCTGGCGCGGCAAACCGACCTGGGCCATCATTGAAATCGATTATCCCATCAAGTAAACACGTCACTGACCAGATTCCCCCCCCGCACCGGCCAACAAAAAAGCAGACGCCTGAACGTCTGCTTTTTCTGATCTCAGTAAACACTTAACGGCGTCTACGCTGCTGGATGCCGCCATCCTCCTGTTTCTGTTCTTCGGCTTTCGCCTCATCCTGACCGGCTTTTTTCATCTTGCCGACCACATCCTCGATGGAGGTTTCCTGCGCCTTGTTGATGTCCTCAACACTCATCGTGCTTTCGAGCGCCTGGACTTTCTCACGGGCAGTGTCGTTGGAAGAGGATGCCTCGTTGAAAAGGACATACGCATAGGTCTCATTCTTGGCGACACCCCTGCCACCTTCCTGATAGGCAATCCCCAGATTCAGCATCGCATCGGTATTGCCCTGCTGTGCGGACTGTTTCCAGAGGCTGACCGCCTTCGCATAGTTCTTGGCAATCCCTGAACCGAACCAGTAGGAAGTCCCCAGGTTGTACTGGGCTTCCGCATTGCCCTGAGCCGCCGCTTTCTGGTAAAGCTGGGCGGATTTCGCCAGATCCTTATAGACACCGGCACCATAATAATAGGCATCACCGAGTCTCTGCTGGGCTTCCGCATCGCCCTGGTCTGCGGCCTTCTGATACCATTCCACCGCTTCGGATTCGTTCTTCTCGACACCGATGCCGTTTTCATAGGCTTCGCCAACCGCCGTCTGCGCCTTCACGACACCCTGTTCAGCCGCCTGCTTGAACCATTCGAAAGAACGGGGATCATCCTTGCCGTAAGTCATACCGAGATAGTACTGTGCCTGGGCATTGCCCTGCTCTGCGGAAGAACGCCAGAGCTTGACCGCCTTGGTGATGTTCTGGTCAACGCCACGGCCTGTCGCATAGGCGACACCGAGGTTTGCCTGCGCCGCCGCATTGCCGTTGTCCGCAGCCTGCTGCCACCAGTAAGCGGCTTCTTCCTCACTCTTCGCGATGCCGGCGCCATTCGCATAGGCGGCACCAAGGTTGTTCTGGGCTTCCGCGTTGCCGTTCTCAGCAGCCTTGCGGTACCACTCAACCGCATGTTTCTGGTCTTTCCGGACGCCCTTGCCGTTGGCATATGCCTTGCCCAGGAAATACTGGGCATCCGCACTGCCCTTGTCCGCCTTCTGCTTCAGGACCTTGACCGGATCGTTTTCGGATGCCGGATCGTTGTCGGCATCATCCTTCAGTTCCCCCTTGTCGCGGGCTTCCATCTCAGCCTGCGCCGCCGCAGTGTCCTCTTCGGTCACCTCGACATCAGACTCAACCGACAGGTCGAGATTCCTTGGGGTCTTCGCCTTCTGCTCAGGCGTCTGCTGGGCTGGGGCTTTCTTCCCATTGACCGCTTCATTGGATTCCGCCTCAGAGATTGGCGCGCTTTCCTGCACCGCATTGTCACCCGATGAGAAAAGACCGCTGAAGAAATCCTTTGCCTTATCCGCCATCTCAGAAATCGTCGCGCCTGCGGAAGACTGGGACGATGCAGGTGCCGGCTCGTCTTCCTGCGCATACAGAGGTGGGGTGATGACGAAAAGAGAGCCAATGATCATTGGCAGCAACAGCTTACGGAACATGGAAAAATCTCCTGAGATTGGAAGCAATGCTTCATCTTAGCAAAGATTCAAGGCGAATTTGTTATAAGCTGTAACAGATGTCCTGATATGCCTTATTATGAAACCGCATACATCTGTATTTAATATTGAACCGCAAAAAACAAAAAAAAGCTCGCGCCTCTTCCCGTTTCAACAAAGCCCCCTCTGGGTCTTTATGCTAGATGAAAAAATTTACTCAGCTGCAGGTTTCTTCGCCAGTTCTTTATCGACTGCGGATACAAATTTCACAAAATCGACTTTGCAGGCCTGACAGATGCTACGGATTTCCAGCAGATTGCAACCGCGTTCGCCGGATTCAATCTTGCTGATGTAGCTCTGAGGTTTATTGAGTTTGCCCGCCAGGACCTGTTGGGTCAGCTTCGCTTTCAGCCGCATGTTGCGCAGCTGTGCGCGGAGAACAACGTACTGCTCTGTCCAAAGTTTCTTCATATTACCGCCCTTTGTTCTTGAACGCCTGAGAATCCCTACGCCATAAACAGGATTTCCAGATACACAATGGGCTCCATCCTTTTCAATGGAACCCCCTGCTCCCTGAAATATATATATGTACTCAGTAATCATATCAATATGAAAGATAAAGTCTAGCCTCAGAAACCATATTTTCAGAAAAATTTTTCAAAAAAGTCGAATGCGGATACTTAACGCATTTTTAACGCTGAAAATACTGAAACAAAGTAAATCATTGTTTTCTTTGAGAAAAGCTACCCACTGGCATAGCCGGTGGTTCTTCATATCGCCTGTAAGGCTCTGT
>CAVJQJ010000078.1:0-5006 GCA_963651715.1 Anaerovoracaceae bacterium | reverse complement strand
GAGCCTTACAGGCGATATGAAGAACCACCGGCTATGCCGGTGGGTAGCTTTTGGGCCAACTGAAAACAATCAGCTGTTATCAACCATGTCTTTCAGGAACTGCATGACAGACTCACCTGAGCTGACACGGCGCAGTGTTTCGGCCAACAGCTCATCGCAGGACAGTTGACGAATCTTGCTGCATTTCTTGGCGGCATCAGAGAGTGGAATGGTATCGGTGACAACCAGTTCATCCAGAGAAGATCCATTGATGCGTTCAACAGCAGGACCAGACAGTACTGGGTGGGTACAATAGGCAACCACCATCTTCGCCCCCCGCTGCTTCAGGGATTCAGCAGCTTTGCACAGAGTACCAGCAGTATCCACCATATCATCCATGATGACGCAGTTTTTGCCTTCAACGCTGCCGATCAGGTTCATCACTTCAGATTCGTTTGGACGTGGACGGCGTTTATCGATGATGGACAGTTCACAGCCCAGACGTTCTGCAAGCGCACGAGCACGGACAACACCGCCGATGTCAGGAGAAACCACCACCAGATCCTTATAACTCTTACGTTTCAGGTCGCGGAGCAGGACAGGGGATGCATAGATGTTATCGACAGGAATATCAAAGAACCCCTGGATCTGGTCGGCATGGACATCAATGATGATGACACGGTCAACCCCGACACGTTCCAGCATGTTCGCAACGACACGGGCGGAAATCGCCACACGGGTGGAACGAGGACGGCGGTCCTGACGGGCATAGCCGAAATATGGGATACAGGCGGTGATGCGTTCTGCAGAAGCACGTTTAAGCGCATCGACCATCAGCAGGATTTCCATCAGATTGTCATTGGTCGGCGCACAGGTGGACTGGACAATACAGATATCCTTACCGCGGACATTCTCATTCAGTTCAACACGGACTTCTCCGTCAGAAAACTTGGTGACAAGGGATTTGCCGAGTGGGACACCCAGTCTGCTTGCAATTTTTGATGCGAGGGTTGGATTGGCATTGCCAGAGAAGACCATCAGATTTTTGTCAGGCATGATAGATCCGTTTCCGTTATAAGATTGGAGGCCATTGTATACAGACAGTCACAACTACCTGTTTTAAAAGAAAAACAAAAAGTATCACTGGATATCCAGAGACTTTTTGGACGGCTTCACATAGATGAAATAGATACCCCTGATTGTAACAGATTTGGCTATCCACTGCCCCACCAAACAACAGGATAGCGGTAAATTCCAACGTTCTGAAAAGAAACAGAATCAGACAGAAATGGAGCGTTTTTGAGGGAACAAAAAGGAAGATTCTTGGAAGAGATGGCAGGGGAGGAAGGATTCGAACCCTCGCATGCCGGAATCAGAATCCGGTGCCTTAACCAACTTGGCTACTCCCCTACATCGGAGAAATGTAATTATAGACAAAAAAAAAGCATCTGCCAATAGTGCAGATGCTTTTTTCACCGAAAAACTCGAAATTATGCTTCAGCAGGTGCTTCAGCAGCAGCTTCTCCACCTTCTTCTTCAGCAGGTGCAGCAACTTCTTCGGTGGTAACGATTGGCAGAGCAGCATCGTGGGAAACAGCGGAAACACCAGCAGGCAGTTTCAGGTCGCCCAGATGGATGGACTGGCCAGTTTCGATACCGGTCAGGTCAACTTCGATAAATGCTGGCAGATCTGCTGGCAGGCAGGAGATTTCCAGTTCAGAAGCAGCACGGTGCAGACCACCTGCTTTAGCTGCTGGGGAAGCTTCTTCATTGATGAAGTGCAGAGGGATACGAACGGTAACCTTCTGGTTAGGATCGACACGCTGGAAGTCAACGTGCAGGATCAGAGGTTTATATGCATGGGTCTGGAAATCACGCAGCAGGACTTTTTCTGCCTTGCCATCGATTTCGAGATCCAGGATAGAAGAATGGAATGCTTCTTTCTTCAGTGCGTAAAACAGTTCGTTATGGTCCAGAACGATGCTGACTGGATCAGCGTTGCCACCATAAACGATACCAGGTGCTTTGCCAGCAGCGCGCAGGCGGCGGCTCGCTCCGGTCCCTACTTCTGCTCTAGCGGATGCCACTACTTTCATTGATAACTCCAATTAAATAAAAAAACGAGGTTTCCCTCTCTTGTTAAGGAGCCTCCGCGACCAGAGACTCCCGGAAAACTTTTCAATCAGCTGCAACGGTCCAGTTCGTCGAACAGATCCATCACAGATTCACCGGTGCTGACACGGTGCAATGTTTCTGCCAGAACTTCATCACAGGACAACTGACGGATCTTGCTGCATTTCTTGGCAGCCTCAGACAGTGGGATGGTATCGGTGATAACCAGTTCATCCAGGGAAGACGCATTGATACGTTCAACAGCAGGGCCAGACAGCACAGGATGGGTACAGTAAGCCGCAACGGTCTTCGCACCGCGTTCCTTCAGGGCTTCCGCTGCTTTAGTCAGCGTACCGGCAGTATCAACAATATCATCCATGATGATACAGTTCTTGCCTTCAACACCGCCGATCAGGTTCATCACTTCAGATTCGTTTGGACGTGGGCGGCGTTTGTCGATGATGGACAGGTCACAACCCAGACGTTCTGCCAATGCACGGGCACGGACAACACCACCGACATCAGGAGAGACAACAATCATGTCCTCATACTGTTTTGCATGGATGTCCTTGATCAGGATAGGAGACGCATAGATGTTATCGACAGGAATATCGAAGAACCCCTGGATCTGTGCCGCATGGACATCCATGATAATGACATGGGAGATACCGATGCTTTCCAGCATATTCGCAACAACACGTGCAGAAATCGCCACACGGGTGGAACGAGGACGGCGGTCCTGACGGGCATAGCCGAAATACGGAATACATGCGGTGATACGCTCTGCAGAAGCACGTTTCAGCGCATCAGCCATCAGCACAATCTCCATCAGATTGTCATTGGTTGGCGCACAGGTGGACTGGATAATGAAAATATCCTTGCCACGGACCTTTTCATTGATCTCAACACGAACCTCACCGTCTGAGAACCGGGTAACCAATGCCTTGCCAAGAGGCAGGCCAAGTCTGGCTGCGACTTTTTCAGCCAGTTCCGGATTGGCGTTTCCGGAAAAAACCATAAAATTTCTGTCCGACATGATGCTGCGAAATCCTGTTAAATATTTGCCATACACGGCAGATATGGAAAAAACTGGCAGGGGTAGCAGGACTCGAACCTACGAATGTCGGGATCAAAACCCGATGCCTTACCACTTGGCTATACCCCTGTTGCCGATTTTCAGTATTATATATCGGAGACCGTCTGAAAACCGCTGAATGCCTTGATTTTAAACAGGATATTCGAAAGGATGCCGTTGCAGGGAACGGATGGTCATCACATTCCATCGGTCTGACAACGCCTTTGCAGCTTCCTGGGCCTGCTGCTCCGTATCAAAACGGGCAAAGACACAGGCCCCTGATCCTGTCATTCTGGCATTTCCATATCGTCCCAATTCATCCAATGCTTTCCTGATTTCCGGGAACAGGGCCGTTGCCACTGTTTGAAGATCATTCTGACCGATTTGAATCGAGGAATCACAAAAATTGGGATAGCCTTTCATTCTGAGGGGTTCCGTGTCTCTTGTCAATTCTTTTGCCTGAAATATCAAGGCAGTAGACACGGAAACAAGTGGTTTAACCACAACAAACCAACCGTCAGGCGTCTGGATTGGCGTCAGCTTCTCACCGACCCCCTCCGCAAAGGCATTCCGTCTGAAAATAAAAAACGGAATATCAGCCCCCAACCGGACACCCAGTTCAATCAGTTCTTCCTGTAAAAAACCGCACTGCCATAGTCCATTGAGCGCCATCAGGGTTGTTGCCGCATCTGAAGAGCCACCGCCGAGTCCACCACCAGACGGGATACGCTTCTCAATCTCGATATCCACACCCGGCACCTGGATACCTTTCCTCACAGATGCCACCTCCTTGAGCAACCGTGCTGCACGGACCGTCAGGTCAGACGCTTCTGGCATCCCATCAACCGCCGTCAACCGCCTGACCTCACCGTCTGGACGGCAGGTGAAATGCAGGGTATCGCAGAAATCAATCAACTGGAACACCGACTCCAGCAGATGGTAGCCGTCATCACGCCGCCCAACCACATGCAGGAAAAGATTCAGCTTAGCAGGAGCTGGGCAGTCCCGGCATGACAGCATGCCATCCCGATTGGTCAGAAACGCCATTCGTCGACCACCAGTTTCATATTGACATCAAGATCGGTCGCATCCTTGCCCTTGATCAGATTGATACGCTTCGGCAACGGCATGACTGGTCCCTCAATCCAGGATACATAATTGATCTGCCACTTATCCTTTGTCACAACCTCTTTGTTGTCAGGAGAGGCGATAAACGCTTTGCCATTGGCATCGACAGTACAGCCCTGCAGCCAATCCTTCAATCCTGAAACCGGCAGCGTCCATCCCAACTGCGACTTGATCAGCTTTTCCGCATTGGCGGCAGATTTCGGTGGCTTTCCCGGCATGATGAAAGTCGTCAACCGAGGCGTCACCTCAATCTTGGCGACCTCCTGTCCAAGAGGCGACAGCAGGGTAATCGAAATCAGATTCTTGTCCTGTTCCCACTCAAACCCACCGTGCAGCGCTTCCTCATTGCCTTTGGTCTTGTAATAGATTGAGAAACGGCCATTGACACCCACTTTATCAACACAGGCGCGTGGCTGCTGCGTCAGGAAATAAGGAGCGGCCTCCTCTTTCTGCTGGAAGGAATCGGAAAAACCGGCACAGCCGGACAGGGCCACAGCGCCAATCAGAACAGGAACTGCCAGACGGCAGAATCGGAAAACACTGGATTTCATAACATGTCAGGAAAGTTGGTGGATGCCCACAGGCTCAGGATACTGTCAGTTTATGACAGGCATTCTATACCATGCGCCCCGTGATACTGTTAAAAATTGAAACGAGGAGCCTGTAACGATATCTGTGGACATTTATCAGAGATAGGCTGAAACCCTTTCTC
>CAVJQJ010000077.1:0-4052 GCA_963651715.1 Anaerovoracaceae bacterium | reverse complement strand
TTTATTCTGTGACTTGGCTGGCAATCCTGAGGCTTTGGCATGCTTGGCATAGATCTGATCCAAAGCCTCAATGGCCTTTTCGTGCCCGTCATTGGCAGCCCGTTCTAGGAAAGGGATTGCTTCTTGATATTTTTTTGCCCGATAAAGTTGCAGTCCTTCAGATAGGTCGTCTGCAAATGCAGGTGTGACCACATTGGCAGATAAAAGCATCGTCAGGATGCCGAAAAAAAACAGAAAACGCTTCAGCATAATTCAATTGTAAAGGTTGAACAGCGCATTTTATCGCTGAAAAAATGGTTAAATCCTGATGATTGAATAAAAATCAGACAGGTTGCCTGTCAATGGCAATCATGTCAAATGGCAATAGGAGCTGCAATTGCAGGATGCGGATCATAGCCAATAATCTCAAAATCATCAAATGTATAGTCAAAAATCGATGGTTTTTTATGAAGTTTCAGTTTCGGTGGCGTTCTCGGTTCTCGGGATAGTTGCAGTTTTGCCTGTTCAAAATGATTCCGGTAAAGATGTAGATCGCCGATACTATGGATAACCTCTCCTGGTTCCAGGTCACATTGTTGTGCAATCATATGTGTAAGAAACGCTGTTGATGCCGTGTTATATGGAATCCCCAGAAAGATATCTCCTGATCGTTGGGTCATCATGCAGGACAGGCGGCCTGCTGCCACTTGGAACTGATACATGATATGGCACGGTGCAAGAGCCATTTTCCCAATCCTGACATTATCCTGAGGAGACAGCTTTTCGTCTGGAAGCAGGGCAACATTCCATGCACTGATGATGTGTCTACGGCTGTTTGGGTTGTTTCTGATAGAGTCAATGACTGAAGATACCTGATCATAGATTTTCCCATCTGATCCTTCCCATGTACGCCATTGAGCACCATAAATTGGACCTAGCTCACCGTTTTCGATGGCCCATTCATCCCAGATGGTGACGTTGTTCTGGTGGAGATAATCGATATTTGTGCCACCTTTCAGGAACCAAAGCAGCTCATGGACAATAGCCCTGATATAAAGCCGTTTTGTAGTTAAAAGAGGTATCCCGTTTTTCAGGTCATGGCGTATCATCCGTCCAAAAACTGCCCGTGTTCCGGTTCCGGTTCTATCACCTTTATCGATACCGTTCTCCAGGATTTCTGAAAGGAGAGCCAAATACTGTTGTTCCATCATGTTATGAAAAAGCTAAAAAACATTATTGAAAGAAATATCAAAGACCACCTAGATGAAGTGTCTTGACTTCAAGATATTCCTCGATACCGAGTACTGATCCTTCACGCCCGATGCCAGACTCTTTGACTCCACCAAAAGGTGCAACTGTAGATGAGATACCTGTATCGTTGATACCAATCATGCCAGCTTCAAGAGCTTCCGATACCCTGAATATGCGGGCCAGGTCTTTGGTATAAAAATAAGCGGCAAGGCCAAATGGTGTGAAATTTGCTCGATGGATAGCTTCATCTTCAGTAGCAAATCGGAAACATGCAGCGACGGGACCAAAAGTTTCTTCATGGGCAATAAGCATATTGTCTTCACAATGAGAAAGGACTGTCGGCTCATAGAAAGTTCTGCCAAGAATACTTCTTTTCCCGCCAGCAACCGCTTTCGCGCCTTTTTCAATGGCATCTGCAACGTGTCTTTCAACTTTTGCCAGACCTTTTTCATTGATTAAAGGACCAATCGTTGAGCCTTCATCCATACCGTTGCCGACTTTAAGCTGACTGACAGCAGCGGACAGCAAAGAAAGAAACTCATCATAGACGGTTTCTTCAACATAGATGCGATTGATTGCCACACAGACCTGCCCAGCATTCCTGAATTTATTGGCAATAACACCTTTAACGGCCTCAGTGAGATCTGCATCCTTGAAAACAATCATTGGAGCATTGCCACCAAGTTCCATCGAGACATGCTTCATGGTCTCTGCGGAATTTCTGACAAGAATCTTTCCGACAGCTGTTGATCCTGTGAAAGTGATTTTCCGGACATCTTTGGAAGACATGAAAATATCGGAAATGGCTTCTGTATCACCACATACCCCGTTCAGGACACCAGGAGGAACACCTGCAGCATCAGCTAATGCCAACAGGGCATTGGCGCAAAGAGGTGTTTCATTTGCTGGCTTGATAACGGCGGTACAGCCAGCAGCGAGAGCTGGTCCCAGTTTTCGGGCAAGCATCGCCATAGGGAAATTCCAGGGTGTGATAGCGACTACGACACCAACAGGTTCACGCGTGGCAAGAATTCTGGAGTTTTGTTTGAAAGGTGGAATGATTTCACCATTGATGCGGCGGGCTTCTTCAGCAAACCATTTAATGAAGCTGGCGGCGTAGTCAACCTCGCCGAACGCCTCCTGCAAGGGTTTTCCTTGTTCTGCAGTCATTAACTGTCCAAGGAACTCCCTGTTGTCGACAATCAGGTCATACCAATGTTCCAGTATGGCTGCTCGTTCTGAGGCTAAAGTCTTCCGCCAGGAAATAAGTGCTGCTTTTGCAGAAATAACAGCAGCATCTGCTTCATTGGCGCCACTCCATTCGGCACTGGCCAATAATTTCCCAGTTGCAGGGTTGTTGACTGGGAAAGTCTTTCCTGTGGTTATCCATTTGCCATGGATAAAAGCACCGGTTTTAAAAAAACGGTTGGTCCTTAGGGAGTCATGGAAAGTACTCATAGAAATCCTTTGAAATGCAGATTAGGCGGGCTGGTAACGGAATGTTATCTAGCCAAACATGACATATTGTAAAACACCTCTCTGACAATGAAGAGAATCAATGGCTGTTCTGAGACGATTGTTTAGGGAAATCGATCTTTTCAAGGCAATTGCCACAGATACTGTGGAATTGCGAGGCATCTTCAGTGTTTAGAAGGGCTGGGGTAATCGGTAGGATAAACAGCTTACAGGCCCCATGGAAATCATTCTTCACGGCCATAAGATACCAAAAAGCAGCCTTTTCATAGTTGACAGGAAAACAGATACCTGACTTATGGAGATTGCCTAGAACGATGGCAGCTTTTGCCATGCCTTTCATAGAAGCTTCTGAAAGAAGCGAAAATGCGCGGTTACAATCCCTGCTGACAGAAAATCCCTCCGCAAGCAGGACTGCAAGCGCAAATTTTGCTTCTAGATTACCTTGTGAAGCTGATGACGCATACAGATCCGCAGCGAGTGGCAGATTGGGTTGAACAAATGTGCCTGTCTGAAACATCCAGCCTAACAGCTGCTGGGCTCTTGCATCATTTCTGGCATTTGCCTGATTAAGCCTCCTAAGTGCAAGATGCATATTATCTCTATTGTCGCCCTTTGTAAGATAGCGTTTACCGTATTGAATAATCAGATGCCACCGGGCATTTGGCCAGTCCCCCTCAGCCGCTTTTAAAAGCCATTTATCAGCAAGGTGAAGGTCTTTCTCAACACCTTCACCTGCTCGGTATAGCTGGCTGAGCAGATATTGGGCACGGGGATTGCCTGCATCTGCGGCCAGGTTAAGCCATTTATAGGCATTTTTAACATTTTTGGTGACGCCAAGTCCAAAGAGGTAAGCCATACCAATCGCAGACTGCCCGCCAACATGGCCGTTATCGGTGGAAAGTTGATACCAGTGGATAGCTTCTCGTAAACTTTTCTTTGTTCCCAGACCTTCAGCATATGCTTCCGCCAACCAGAATTGAGCATCAGCATGACCATGCTTTGCTGCCTGCAAGAAATAATCAAAAGATTTGTAGCTGTCTGCTAAAGAGGCATTACCACTTCTGTACATCTGTCCAAGCGCATATTGAGCCTCAACGTCATCATTTTCAGAACGGGCTTTATATTGTCGTCTAATATATTGATTATCGTTGGGTTTTATTGGAAAACTTGTCAGATAAGCTTGAAGTGAAGAAATTTCGAATGAAGATTGACTGGAAAGTTCAGAAGTGATTTCTTCAATGTGGTTCTCAACAGCTGAGGGCATTCCCAGTATTTGCCTGAGCGAAGGAATAACCGCAAGATTGGTATATGGAGAAATAGAACACGATGCCGCATTTGTGTGCAAC
>CAVJQJ010000076.1:0-3461 GCA_963651715.1 Anaerovoracaceae bacterium | reverse complement strand
GGGTTAACCAGTGCCGGTCTGCTGTTCTTCATCAGATTTCTGGCAAAGACAAACAGGACAAATACCAGCCCCCCCTGATTCCAGCAAATTCACTCAGACATACTTTTCTGCCTCATGAAATCACAGGCAACATCCTGTTCTCGGGTGCGAGCAAAAGGCGGCAGACTTCTCCAGATCCTACCGCCATAAGGCTTATCAACGAGGCGGGTATCACAGATCATCAAGACACCAACATCCTTTTCATCACGAATCAACCGCCCTGCACCCTGCTTCAGGCTCATGATGGTTTCAGGAATCTGGTAATCCATAAAACCGTTTCCACCGTTCTGTTCCAAGAGCTTCAATCTGGCAGCAAGTACTGGATCATCAGGTGGCGCAAAAGGCAATTTATCCACAACAACCAAAGACAAGGCCTTTCCCTTAACGTCAACACCTTCCCAAAAACTCTGACTTCCCACCAGGATACCGTTGCCTGCGGAGCGAAATCTCTCCAACAAATCATGTCGCCCAGCAGTCCCCTGGATAAACAGCGGACGTTCGATGCTGTTTTCTTCCAATATCGCCTGAATTCTGGATGAAATCCTGTCAACTGCCCTAATCGTGGTACAAAGGATGAAAACGCCTCCGTGACACATTTCAATCAGCGGCATTGCAGCCTCAACCACCGCGTCACTGTAACCTGCAGACTGAGGCAAAGGCATTCTCTTTGGAACGTATAACAACGCATTGTCGGAAAATGGGAAAGGGCTCGGCCAGGTTCTAGACTCTGCTTCCAGCAATCCCATTCGAGAGCTGAAATAGGTGAAATCCTGACGCACAGCCAACGTCGCAGATGTAAATATCCATGCACATTGGGATGAAGCCATCTGCTTACCGAAGGTTTCTGCTATCGATAATGGCGTTAAATGCAATTGGAAAGTCTGCCCAAACGTTTCAACCCATAATACGTCTTCCGTCTTTACCTGATTATTTGCCACAGACTGCCAATGCGATGCAAAATCGCTGATTTCCGATGCCCTTTCCGCACATTTCTGCAAAAGTTCAGAACGCTCTGCCTGATTATCCAGTGCTGTTTTCAGATTGTTCAGCGCATCCTGAAGCTTTTCCAACCCTTTCAGGAAACCCTGACTCCCTTGAATCTGATTCAATGCCATGCGGACCGCTTTTTCCGGCAGCGCCAAACGGGTATCTTTCACACACTTATCAATTGCAGCTATCAACGTTACCCAATCAGCACCGTCGCGAGCATGGGATAATCCTTCCACCTGTGTATCCCTGCACAATTCGTGAAGCTGACGTGTTGAAAGAAACTGACCAAAGAAAACAGTCGCCACGTCAGGAAGTTGATGGGCTTCATCAAAAATCACTGTGTTGGCAGAGGGCAGCAATTCAGCCACCCCAGTATCCTTCAAGGCCAAATCAGCGAAAAAAAGATAATGATTGACAATAACTACATCCGCTTTCATCGCATCCTGACGTGCCTTGGTCACAAAACATTCATGGAAATACGGACATTCACTTCCCAGACAATTATCCCTAGTTGATGTCACATAATCCCAGACTGCTGCATTTTCAGGAACATTGGATAAATCGGATCGGTCGCCTGTGTCCGTTACCTTGTTAAACTTTGTTATCCGATTCAGATAAATTACATCACGTCGGGTCTTCAACAATCCTTCAGACTGCGTCTTTTCGAGCCTATAACGGCAAAGATAGCTGCTCCGTCCCTTGAGAAGCGCCACCGTAACAGGTGCCTCAAGTACTTTCCTAACTGTCTGTATATCCTTAAAAAAAAGTTGGTCCTGAAGATTTTTCGTCCCTGTGGAAATGATGACCTTTCCTCCCCATAACAAAGCCGGTATGAGATAAGCATAGGTTTTCCCTGTTCCTGTTCCTGCCTCCGCCAAAAAAGTTTCCGTCCCTGTAATCGCCTTGGCTACAGCCTTTGCCATTTCTACCTGCATTGGACGCATTGAATAACCGATTACTGATTTAGCAAAGGGCCCACTGTCGCCCATCAGTTTTTCGAGATCATTTTCATAGCGAAGAAAATCATTTGCAACTTCGAGGCGTAATTCTGCACTGTTCTTTGTTTCAGCCATTCTGTTCCTGCCTGATATCAATCATTGACTGACGATGAACAACAGCAAGGCTGAGGCAGCTTTTCTTCATAACCTGGAGAATGCTCGAACACAGGCGGAATCATGCCGCAGTTGGCATCATGCCCCAGCGACTGGAGATATCCAGTCCCCCAATGATAGATTGCCTCAAGCACGGGACGAATACTCTCCCCTAAATCTGTCAAAGAATATTCGACTTTAGGGGGAACCACTGGATAAACTTTCCTATTCACCAATCCAGCATTTTCCAGTTCCCTCAGCTGCTGGGTCAACATTTTGGGCGTTGCGGAGCCAATTTCCTTCTGAAGCTGCGAAAACCGTAGCTTTCCTCCAGCCAACTTCCATAAAATCAATGGCTTATATTTTCCGCCAATCAAACCAATCGTTGTCTCGACAGGACAATAGGTCTTGTTGCCCTCCCCCTCATTCTTCTTTATACCTGTCATTATTTCCCCCAACATGATTACTATCTTTTTGGTAACTATATATCAAAAACGTACATTCTTGCAAAAAATATATTGTTCTATAGAATCTAAAGGAAAATCATCAAGGAGGAATGTTTATGGCTTTAGCAAAAGAACAGTTTGATATTACTGGTATGTCTTGTGCAGCCTGTTCCTCCCGGATTGACAGAACAGTCTCTGCATTGGAGGGCGTCACTGAGGTCAGCGTCAATCTGCTGAAAAACAGTATGGCTGTTTCATTTAACCCTGAAAAAACCAATGTCACGGATATCATCGATTCTGTCATACAGGCAGGATACGGCGCATCCTTAAGAAACGCACCATCCCATAGTCCTTCAAGCAATTCAGCAGCAAAAGAAAAGAACGATCCAGAAATTCACCAGATTGTCTGGCGGCTCATTCTTTCGACAGCTTTCTTGATGCCGCTTATGTACATCAGCATGGGACACATGGCCAATCTTCCCCTTCCATCATTTCTTTCAGGTCCAGAGAACATCATGGTTTCTGCTTTTACGCAATTCCTGTTGACCGTTCCCGTCCTTTTCCTGAACCGCCAATATTTTGTGAATGGGTTCAAGACAATTATCGGTCTTTCCCCCAATATGGATGCATTGATTGCACTCGGATCTGGGGCCGCCTTTCTTTCCGGTATCTGTTCCCTGTACGCTATTGGCAGCGCTATCGGACATGGCGACTGGCATGCCGCATCCGAAGCTGGTGCTAATATGTATCTGGAATCAGCCGCCATGATCCTTACCCTGATCACCCTTGGCCGTTTCTTAGAAACACGCTCGAAAAAGAAAACTTCTGAAGCTATTTCTAAGTTGATGGATCTTGCCCCAACAACAGCAGTCCGTCTCTCAGGCAATATTGAAAC
>CAVJQJ010000075.1:0-5463 GCA_963651715.1 Anaerovoracaceae bacterium | reverse complement strand
ACAGAGCCTTACAGGCGATATGAAGAACCACCGGCTATGCCGGTGGGTAGCTTTTTATGGCCGGCGTCTTATCAGCAGCTGATCTGACTTTCTGCAAGGACCTTCCAAGTCGGTACCATGGCATCTGGATTCAAGGACATGGAGTCGATGCCGTTTTTCATCAGCCAGAGCGCGAAATCAATATGGTCGGATGGTCCCTGACCACTGATGCCGATGTATTTGCCCTGATCGTTGCAGACAGCAATGACTTTTGAAATCAGTGCCAATACCGCAGGATCTCTTTCATCAAAGTCCGCGACCAGCGCATCCAGACCTGAATCGCGGTCAAGCCCCAAAGTCAACTGCGTCAGGTCGTTTGAACCGATGGAAAAGCCATCAAAGAGTTCCAGGAACTGTTCTGCCAGAATGACATTCGAAGGAACTTCGCACATCATCAAGACCCGAAGACCATTTTCTCCCCGGCGGAGACCATTGACAGACAACAGGTCGGTGACGGACTGCGCCTGTTTCAGGGTCCTGACGAAAGGAACGAGAATCTCGACATTTGTGAATCCCATTTCTTCACGGACTTTTTTCAGCGCCTCACATTCCATATTGAATGCTTCCGCATAATTGGCAGCCAGATAGCGTGTTGCACCACGGAAACCCATCATCGGGTTTTCTTCAATCGGTTCATAACGGGTGCCACCCATCAGTGTCCGATATTCGTTTGTCTTGAAGTCAGACAGTCGGATGATGACGGATTTCGGCCAGAATGCCCCAGCAATGGTTGCAATACCTTCCGCCATTTTCTGGACGTAATAGTTGCGTGGTGTGCCGTATCCTCTGGATACCGCCTCTATGGCCTGTTTCAGTTCAGGGTCGACATTTGGATACGCCAACACTGCATTTGGATGGATGCTGATTTCATTGATGATGAATTCCAGACGTGCCATGCCAACCCCACCATTTGGAATCGCCTGCAGTTTGAATGCCATCTGTGGATTACCGACATTCATTGCCAGTCTGACCGGCAGGACCGGGAGATCACCATAGGTAATACGGGATTCTTCCATTTCCAATGTGCCATCATAGACATGACCGCTTTCACCTTCTGCACAGGACACAGTGACCAACTGCCCTTCTTTCAGGCTCTGGGTTGCGTCGCCACAACCGACCACCGCAGGGACTCCCAACTCACGGGCAACAATCGCTGCATGGCAGGTTCTACCACCACGGTTTGTGACAATCGCGGCAGCCTTACGCATAACAGGTTCCCAGTTTGGATCGGTGATGTCAGCCACCATTACATCGCCTTCCCTGACTTTGTGCATTTCAGCCGGACTGTTGATGATCCTGACACGACCGATGCCAATTTTCTGCCCGATTGCCCGACCAGATGCCAGAATATTGCCATTGCCTTTCAGCTTGAATACCTGAATGGCATCCCCTTCCTGATGGGAACTGACGGTTTCAGGACGTGCCTGCAGGATATACAGTCTGCCATCGATACCGTCCTTGCCCCATTCGATTTCGACAGGATAGCCGTAGTGTTTTTCAATGATGACGGCAAATCTGGCCAATTCGAGGACATCGCTGTCGGTCAGCGAGAAATACTGGCGTTTTTCTTCCGGGACATTGAGGATATGCGTGGATGCATTTGCCTTCTTTTCTTCTGTATAGACCGTCTGGAATCTTTTCGCGCCTAAAGTCCGGCGGATAATCGCCATCTTGCCTTTCTCAAGCATCGGCTTATGGACATAGAATTCATCAGGATTGACAGCCCCCTGCATGACTATTTCACCCAGACCATAACTGGATGTGATGAAAACCACGTCGCGGAAACCAGATTCTGTATCCAGTGTGAACATTGCGCCAGCAGCTCCCTGATCGGAACGGACCATTCTCTGGACGCCAGCTGAGAGTGCTACCTCCGCATGTCTGTATCCTCTCTGCTGACGATATGATATGGCCCGGTCATTGTACAGGGAGGCGAAGACCATTTTGACCGCCTGAAGGACGTTGTCTGGACCGACAATATTCAGATAGGTTTCCTGCTGACCTGCAGAGGAAACACCAATCAGATCCTCAACGGTTGAAGAAGAACGGACCGCAACAGAAATATCCGCATGAGTCACCCCCCTGACCATTTTGGAATAGCTGTCCTGAATCGCCTTTTCCAGTTCAGGCTGAAAAGGAGTCTCCATAATCCATTGGCGGACTTCTGAACCAGCCTGTGCCAATGCATCAAGATCATCAATGTCTGTTCCTGCCAGACGCTTTTCAATGCGTTGCCCCAGTGTTTCACCGTTTTCTGAACGGTATGCCATGAAATCCCGGAACGCCTGGGCTGTGGTCGCAAACCCGCCTGGCACACGAACACCCTGCCCTTCCAACTGGCTGATCATTTCGCCCAAGGACGCATTTTTCCCGCCGACGACAGGAACATCTGTCATGCGCAATTGATCAAATGGGATAACGTAGGCCGTCTGTTTATCGAGAGACTTGGACATGACTTCAGACATTTTCTTCTCCTGATGCAGCATTCTGTTGTTATGGATTTTGTGTGCTGTTGACTTTGAAAAACCAACCTGCGAAGAATGTTATATGACACATTTATTGTACTGCTTTGACAAGCGTGTTTTTCATTATTTGCGCTTTACTTTAAAATATTTTTTTCAGGATTTATCTCTCAGGAATTTATTATCATGCAACAGGATATTCCTTCAAGAACGGTCTATATTGTCTCGGATGGTACGGGGATTACTGCAGAGGCGCTGGCACGTTCTGTTCTTTCTCAGTTCAATCTGAACTATTCCAGGATTTATATCCCTTTTGTCGACACGTATAAGAAAGCCCTCCAGGCTCGGCAGAAAATCCAGGCAGAATTTGACCGCACAGGTGTAAAACCCATTGTGTTTTCCACGCTGGTGATTGAAGAGCTGATTGCTGAGGTCAGACTGGCCCCCGCCCTGCATCTGGACGTTATCCAGCCATTTGTTGAACCTCTGAAACGCGAGCTAGGCGCCCCACCAAAGAAGAAAATCGGTCTAAGCCATCAGAATATGGAGAATGAAGAGTATAAACGCCGCATGGAGGCAATCAACTTCACGCTCGATCATGATGATGGCGTTTCCGATGCGAATCTGGATGAGGCAGATGTCATCCTGATCGGCGTATCACGCAGTGGGAAAACACCAACGAGCCTTTATCTGGCGATGCAGTATGGCCTGAAAGTCGCCAACTATCCCCTGATTCCAGAAGATTTTGACCGGAAACTGTTACCTCAATGTTTGAATGACCATAAAGACAAGCTGTTTGGCCTGACGATTCAGGCGGAAAGACTTGCGAATGTCCGAAATGAACGCCGTCCAAACAGTGTCTACGCCTCGCTTTCAAACTGCAGGTATGAAGTGGCTCAGGCAGAAATGATGATGATGATGAATGGCGTTTCCTACCTTTCATCCACATCCAAATCGATTGAGGAAATCTCGACCGCAATCATCAGCAAGATGCAGTCACGTGCGAAATGATAACGATTTCAGTCGCAAATCTCGATTTCAAATGATGCTGCATAGGGCTGGGCAAGTTCCAGCCCTCTTGCTGTCCGCTCATTGAGCATCAATACGCGGTCATCAAAACCATATCCCCTGTCACGGAGATTACGCTGATGCTGGGAATCATGGTGGCGCAGCAGTTCTGCTTTCCAACTTGCCTCATCTTTTTCAAACGCTACGAAATAATCCTTGCGCATATCGACGGTCTTGACATCGCTGTTCAGCATCAGGGCAATCGGCCATTCAACCCGTTTAGCAATGTCATGCATCATGCGGTACATATCCCGATGGGCACGGTTTGTATCGTTGCCGTGTGGCATGAAAAGCATGTCCGGATGGATGTCACGGACTATCTTTTCCAACGTCTGGATATTCTGTCTGGTATACGCCACCTGATCATCTAGCGCGTTTTCCAACGCCAGAATCTGATAGCTGCTTTCAGGCAGACCAAAGAATGCCAGACTTGCCCGCTGTTCGCGATTCCTGAGCTGTGTCCTGTCCTGCTGGGTCATACCTGCCCCATAGACCTTATCGATACCGCTCCCGGTTTCTGCAATCACCGCATAGAGTTCATGACCTGCCTGCAGCATCTGTTTCAGTGTGACGCTGATTGCATCAAAATCGTCTGGATGTGGCGCAGTCACCAGCAGTTTCAGTTTCTGTGGCCATTGGACTGTCCGCAGATTAACCGGTTTTCCCTGAGGTGCAAGAAATTGCATGTCCATGATTCAATTTTCTTTCTATTGCAGTTTTTCGAGCATTTTCCGTACCGGTCCGTAGGAGCGCCTATGAACCGGTGAGACACCAAACTTTTCCAACTGTTGGATATGGTAGGCCGTTGGATAGCCTTTGTGCCGGTCAAAGCCGTATTCTGGATACTTGCCATGCAATTCCAGCATCACAGCATCCCGGGCTGTCTTTGCCAGGATGGAGGCTGCCGATATTTCCAGAATCTTATCATCGCCCTTGACGATTGCCTCTGCCGGCATGGACAGCCCTTGGGGAATCTTATTGCCATCGATGAGCGCCAAGGTCGGACTCACCGATAATGCTTCAATCGCCCGTTTCATCGCCAGCATGGATGCCCAGAGGATATTCAGTTCATCGATTTCCTCGATACTGCATGATGCAATCGCCCAGGCTTTTGCCCTCGCTTTGATCATTGGCGCCAATGCGTCTCTTTTCTTTTCCGACAGTTTCTTTGAATCCTTCAGCCCCTCGATTGGATTGTCGGGATCCAGTATGACTGCCGCCGCATAAACTGGTCCTGCAATGGGACCACGCCCCGCCTCATCCGCTCCGCAGATGATTTCGGTCTGGCTCAGATTTTCTGTAAAAAGAGAAAGTGTTTCTGTATCAGCCATGTTCTATGACTTCAAGAATTGCCTGTGCGCTGGTTTCCGCCATGTTGCGCAGCAGGGAATGGTGGATGTCTGTAAAACGCTGGCGCAGGTTCAGACGGTTTTTTTCATCCGTCAATTGATACCAGACTGCATTTGCCAGTTTCTGCCCTGTTGCATCATGCTGCAGGAGTTCTGGAACCAGCATTTCGCCAGCAAGGATATTCGGCAGTCCGACAGGTGGCTTGACGATGTGACGGGCAATTTCCCATGTCGCACGCATCAGCCGATAGCCAATGACCATCGGTTTTTTCAACAGGGCAACCTCAAGTGTCGCGGTCCCAGATGCGACCAGCACAGCATCCGCCGCCGCAATGGCCTTCTGAGACTGCCCGGAAATGATATTCAGAGGCAGGTGGTCAAGGTGGTTTTCCTTGAGCAGTTTCTGGAAGAAGTTGTGCTGACGTTCACCTGCCATTGGAATGACGAACTGGAGGGATGGTTCCCGCTTCAGCAGTATCTCGGCGGCCTGGATAAAAGAAACGCTGTTGTATTTCAGTTCAGACATACGGCTGCCTGGCAGGATT
>CAVJQJ010000074.1:0-7444 GCA_963651715.1 Anaerovoracaceae bacterium | reverse complement strand
ACAGAGCCTTACAGGCGATATGAAGAACCACCGGCTATGCCGGTGGGTAGCTTTTATCTTGAATCTCCGTTGAGTAACCACAATATTGTGGTCAGCGTTTCTACAGATTTTCTGCACCCATAATAGATCTGTCATCATAATCGGAGGTGGGCATGAAAAAGTTCCTTGCTGGATTTGTTGTCTTTCTCGTCATCATTGCCATCCTGAACATCGCGCTCAGGATAATGGCATGGGTGGTTGGACTGGCGCTGCTGTATTGCTTGGGATATGGCATGTTCTCCCTTTATCGAGGGGTCTACCGGATTTTCTGTCAGGATAAATGGTAAAGAAAAACGGGAACAGTCAGTTCCCGTTTTTCGTATGAGGTGGTTCAGGACCGCGCTTTAAGCTGGTCAATCAATGTCTGGGCATTACCCTCACAGATCAGCTCGGCAGTTTTTGTGTTCCGCATGAAATCCTGAGCTTCAAAACTGCGGAAAGCCGCCATCAGGGGGTCATAGTATCCTCCGACGTTGTACAGCCCAATCGGCTTTTTATGCAGTCCCATCTGATTGCCAGAGAGGGTTTCAAGATATTCTTCCAATGTGCCAATGCCGCCTGGTGCGGCAATGAAGGCGTCAGCACGTGCAATCATTTCGGCTTTGCGGGCCTGCATGTCTTTGACGATATGCAGTTCGGTGATGCGTTCGTGCGAGAGTCCCTTGGCATCGAGATGTTCTGTCATGATGCCGATGACCTTGCCGCCGTTTTTGAGGACCTCATCGGCAATAATGCCCATCTGTCCTGCATGGCTTCCGCCATAGACAAGCGTCAGTCCATTTCTGGCGATGGTGCGGCCTAGTTCTCTCATGGCATCGGTGTAGATGGGGGATGCTCCCAGGGAGGACCCACAGTAAACGCAGATTTTTTCCAGCATGATATTCTTGTTGGGTTGAAAGCTGTAATGATACAGGATGTCTCCCGAGAGGGGTTCACCGGTTTGAGGTCTTTCTGGTAGAGTAAAGGCTTCTTTTTCATTCAATCTGGTGTTTCAGTTATGACAATGTCTTCAGTGCTTGGCTCCATCAAGGATGCGGTTTCAGAAAAATCTCCAGGGCAATACTGTGCGACGGTTTCGCACTGTGTGGATCCTGTCACGAAGTATGGGATGGTGACATCGCCGAATTACATGGCGTCTACAGCAGGGCTTGAGGTGCTTCGTCGAGGGGGCAATGCGGTGGATGCCGCTATTGCCATCGCATCAACGATGAATGTGGTCTATCCTCAGATGACGACACTTGGTGGTGATAATTTCTGGCTGATCTACAACGCCAAGACCCAAGAGGTCAAGGCGCTGAATGCGAGTGGCCGGGCTGGTTCAAAGGCAACCATCGATTTCTATACCAGCAAAGGGTACGAAAAGATTCCTTCCCGTGGCTATCTGGCAGCAGTGACGGTTCCTGGTGCCGTCTCTGGGTGGCATGAGGCGCATCGATACGCTGGTGAGAATATGGCCAATACAGGCCTTGCATGGAAAGACCTGTTTGGCAGCGCCATCCTGTATGCAGAAGAAGGGTTCCCTATCACACCATCTCTGGCCCGTTGGCAGGCCATCAACACCGATCCAGACGATCAGGAGTTCCGTAACTTGCAGCGGTTTGATGGTTTCAGGAAAATGTATCTGAAATCTGATGGTTCGCCATACCGGGTTGGTGAGGTCCTGAAACTGCCTCAGTTGGCTGAGACTTATAAGCTCATTGCTGAAAAAGGTGCTGACGAGTTCTACAAGGGGGCTCTGGCAAAAGCGATGGCATCAGATGTCGAGAAGCATGGCGGTGTACTGACTTATGAGGATTTCGCCAAGCATCATGCCGATTGGGTGGAACCGTTATCGGTCAGGTATCGTGACTATACTGCGTACAACCTGCCGCCAAACACCCAGGGGATGGCTTCCCTTGAGATCCTGAACATCCTGAACAACTTTGATGTGAGGTCTTTGGGAGAAAGCTCGGCGGATTATTTCCATCTGATGGCTGAAGCGACCAAAGAGGCGTTTATCGACCGTGACAGATATCTGACCGATCCTGAATTTTCCAGGATTCCGCTGTCATTCCTGCTATCGGAACAGCATGGCAGGGAGCAGGCCGCCCGCATTGATATGAAACAGGCACACAATGGTCTGGCACCACTGGATCCTAAGGGCGATACTGTCTGGATCGGTGTTGTCGACAGGGATGGCAATGCGGTTTCCCTGATCCAGTCCATCTACCATGACTTTGGTTCCGGCATTGTGGCCGGCGATACCGGGGTTCTGCTCCAGAACCGTGGCTCTTTCTTCTCTCTGGATCCACAACACGTCAACCATCTGGAACCTCACAAACGTACCTTCCATACCCTGAATGCGGCGATGTTGCTGAAAGACCAGAAGCCTTTCCTCGTTTATGGAACGATGGGAGGCGAAGGTCAGCCTCAGAGCCAGACGGCGATTGCGACCCGAGTTGTTGATTTTGGCATGTTCCCTCAGGATGCAGTTGCAGCTCCCCGTTGGCTGAATGGTCGTACCTGGGGGGCCGCGTCCAATACCCTGAAGATTGAAGGCCGGGTGCCACAGGCTGTCTTCGATGAGCTGGCGGAACGTGGCCAGCCCATTGAAAAGGTTGAGGATTATACCGATGGGATGGGGCATGCCGGTGCCATCATGATTGATCCAGATACGGGACTGCGTTATGGGGCAACCGATCCACGTGGTGACGGTCTTGCTGTGGGATATTGATGGATGAGTGCTGCCACGCAGTCAGCGTGGCAGTCAACACACGCGGGTATCCGTATGGGATGATATCTCATGGGCAGAACGGCTTGGGTTGACGTGAATCATGATGTGCTTCACCGTTGGAAAAGCCGCTTCCACATCGCCATGGATTTTTTCGGCGACATCATGTGTTTCCCGTAAGGATTTCTCCCCGTCCATCTCGATTTCCAGATCGATATACACCCTGTTGCCGAACTGGCGGGGCCGCAGTGAGTCAATGCCAAGTACATCCGGGTAAGCAGAAATGAACGCCTTCAGATTCTGCTCATATTCTTCATCGCAGGAAGTATCCAACATCTTCTGAAGGGCATCCTTAAGAATGTCGTAGGTTACTTTCAGGATAAACAGGCAGATAACCACACTGGCGATTGAATCCATAATTGGATAGCCCATCATGGCGCCAGCGATACCAATCAACGATCCAATGGAAGAAAGAGCATCAGAACGGTGATGCCAGGCATCCGCCATGAAAGCAGCGGAATTGATGCGTTTGGCATGGTAACGTGTGTACCAGTACATGGCTTCTTTCGACACAATAGAGAAAGCGGCGGCAACCAAAGCGATAGCGGTCGGTATTGCTGGGGCCTTGTCATCCTGATAGAAAATATCTTCTATTCCTGCCTTACCGACAGCCAACCCAGTGGCACCCAATATCAGTCCCAGTGCGAGAGAAGCGACACACTCCAGACGTTCATGTCCATAAGGGTGTTCTTTGTCGGCAGGCGTCTGCGAGATTTTTACACCCCATGCTGCGATGAAAGTAGTCAGTACATCAGACAGGGAGTGTACGGCATCCGATATCATTGCCCCGGAATGGCCGGTAATCCCTGCAAACATCTTGAAAATTGTCAGAACGATATTCCCGAGGATGCTCACAATCGTGAGTTTCCTGACAACGGTGCTTTCATTTTTGTTGATTTCGGAAGACGTGTTCTGCATATTCAGGAAATGACAGCCGTAAAACAGCGGGCAATACACGGGCGTATATGGATATTTCTGACCATCATAAAGGATTGCAGCGATGCTGACTGATTTTTTTAGCACTCGCTTTCAGTATCTGCAAGTGAAACAGAGATGGCATCCGTCAAGATGCCATCTCTGTCAGGGAGCAACCAAAAATTATTATTTCTCTTTGCTTCCAGGTACCAGACGGGTCAGGCCGCCCATATATGGCTGCAATGCGGTTGGAATGGTGACACTGCCGTCTGCCTGCTGGAAGTTCTCCAACAGGGCAACGAGTGTACGGCCAACAGCAAGTCCGGAGCCATTCAGGGTATGAACGAGTTCTGGACGGTTCTTGCCACTGCGGAAGCGTGCCTGCATACGGCGGGCCTGAAATGCTTCGCAGTTGGAGACCGATGAAATTTCACGGTAGGTGTTCTGGGCTGGCAGCCAGACTTCCAGATCATAGGTTTTTGCAGCAGAGAATCCCATGTCACCGGTTGACAGGGAAACAACGCGGTAAGGTAGTCCCAGTTTTTCGAGGATACGGCCGGCATTCTTGACCATGTCTTCCAGGACTTCATAGGATTTTTCTGGATGGACGATCTGGACCATTTCCACCTTGTCAAACTGATGCTGGCGGATCATGCCACGGGTGTCGCGGCCATAGCTGCCCGCTTCAGAGCGGAAGCAGGGGGTATGTGCGGTCAGTTTGATTGGCAGCTGTTCTTCTGGGATGATGGTGTTCCGAACGGTATTGGTCAGGGTAACTTCTGCCGTTGGAATCAGATAGAGAGGCTCTCCATCACCGTCTGCACCGCCGCGCTTTGTTGCAAACAGGTCTTCAGCGAATTTCGGCAGCTGCCCAGTGCCGTACAGGCTGTCGGCATTGACCATATAAGGGGTGTAGCATTCGGTGTAACCATGATCCATGGTCTGTGTGTCGAGCATGAACTGGGCAAGCGCGCGGTGCAGGCGGGCCATGTTGCCTTTCATCAGGCAGAAACGCGCGCCAGACAGTTTGGATGCGGTTTCAAAATCCATGCCGAGTGGGGCACCGACGTCAACGTGGTCTTTGACATCAAAATCAAAGGTGCGTGGTGTGCCAACTTTACGGACTTCGACATTTGCGGATTCATCTGGACCGACAGGAACGGATTCATGTGGCAGGTTAGGGATAGCCAGCATGAAAGCGGAAATCTTTTCCTGCAGTTCGGAAAGTGCTGATTCGTTTGCCTTGAGCTGGGCGCCGATACCGCCGACTTCCGCCATCACAGCAGAAGCATCCTGTTTATTCTTCTTGAGTACGCCAATCTGTTTGGAAAGTGCATTGCGTTTTGCCTGCATTTCTTCAGTAGCAGTCTGAAGCTGGCGGCGCTGGGCTTCCATTTCATTGAATGCGGCGACATCCAAATCAAAGTTGCGGGTTTTAAGTCTTGCGGCGACAGCGTCGATATCCTTGCGGAGCAGCTGTATATCAATCATGGTATGAGATCTGAAAAGCCAAAAAAGCTATTTTATCAATTTGACGTTGGCTTGGGCTGAATTTTGATACCTGCCTGGACGATGAAAAAGGGACAGCGTTGGTAAATCTGTCACACTCTGAAAAAACGTGTTTTTCCGTCGGCATTGATAAGAAAACCCATTTACAGTGGTCTACTAACTTGTAATATAATGGTTGGGCTATAACGGGCTCGAATGTCAAGATGAAGCATCGTTATGGTTCTTCTATGCATCGGATGGTCTGGACTAAGCACATAAATGGGGGTGCGACTGGATCAGCCGATGTTGTTCTGAGTACGCAGCGTCTCTGCGTGCGGTTATTTATTTATTGATTGGATCTTTCAAAATGGCACAGAGTCTTCAAGAATTTCTGGACGGCGTAAAACAGCGCGACCCTAACCAGCCTGAATTTCATCAGGCAGTCACCGAAGTGATGGAAAGCATGTGGCCTTTCATCGAAGCAAACCCTAAATATCAGAGCCAGGAACTGCTGCATCGTCTGGTTGAACCAGAACGCATCATTCAGTTCCGTGTATCCTGGGTTGATGACAAAGGTCAGGTTCAGGTCAACCGTGGCTATCGTATCCAGCACAGCTCCATGATCGGTCCTTACAAGGGCGGTCTGCGCTTCCATCCTTCCGTCAACCTCTCTATCCTGAAATTCCTGGCTTTCGAACAGACTTTCAAGAATGCACTGACCACCCTGCCTATGGGCGCAGGTAAAGGCGGTTCCGACTTTGATCCTAAGGGCAAGAGCGACAACGAAATCATGCGTTTCTGCCAGGCTTTCGTTTCCGAACTGTTCCGTCACGTTGGTGCAGATACCGACGTTCCTGCTGGTGATATCGGTGTTGGTGGCCGTGAAGTCGGTTACATCACTGGTATGTACAAGAAGCTGGCTAACCGCAATGACTGTGTCTTCACCGGTAAGGGTCTGTCCTTTGGCGGTTCCCTGATCCGTCCTGAAGCAACCGGTTACGGTACTGTCTACTTCGTTGAAGAAATGCTGAAACGTGTCGGTAAAGACCTGAAGGGGCTGCGTGTTGCTGTTTCCGGTTCTGGCAACGTTGCCCAGTATGCTGTTGAAAAAGCAATGCAGCTGGGGGCCAAGGTTGTTACCGTTTCCGACTCCAACGGTACTGTTGTTGATGAAGAAGGTTTCACTCCAGAAAAACTGGCTAAACTGCTCGAAATCAAGAACGTCAAATACGGCCGTTGCAGCGAATATGCAGCAGCAGTCGGTGCTAAATACTATCCTGATACCCGTCCTTGGTTTGTTCCTGTTGATGTTGCACTGCCATGCGCAACCCAGAACGAACTGGATGAATCCGATGCACAGACCCTGATCAGCAATGGCGTAATCTGCGTTGCTGAAGGTGCAAATATGCCTTCCACCATCGAAGCTGCAAAACTGTTCGAAGCAAAAGGTGTTCTGTATGCACCAGGTAAGGCATCCAATGCAGGTGGTGTTGCTACCTCCGGTCTGGAAATGTCCCAGAATGCAATCCGTCTGTCCTGGACCCGTGAAGAAGTCGATCAGAAACTGAACGGCATCATGAAAGCAATTCACGACCAGTGCGTTAAATATGGTACCCGTCCAGATGGTTCCATCAGCTACATCACCGGTGCCAACGTTGCCGGTTTTGTCAAGGTTGCAGACGCAATGCTGGCACAGGGTGTTATCTAATCGGAAGATAGATTTCTCTCAGATAAAAAGACCTGCCCATGCAGGTCTTTTTTCAGTTCAGTCAACGGTGTTTCTATCATTCATAGATGTTAATGTGCTACTATTTCTAAGCAGTTTTAGTAATTTTTCAGTATTCGATAAGACACACTATGGCTCGTAAACCTAAAGGTATCCAATGGGGCGAGATCAAGGCTCTTTCCTCAAGATTGAGCGATGCATTCGCATCTTCAGACAAAGAAGATTTTCTGCAGTTGCTGGAAGAGGTTGTCCATGCCTGTGGACCCTCAGAACTGTCACGGAATTCAGGTATCAACCGTGTCACGTTATACCGCTATCTGAAAGGTCAGGCGACACTGCGACTCGATACATTCGAAAAGATTCTTGCCCAGTTGGGTTTGACCATTAAATTCATTGCGGCTTCTTCCAAGAAAACAGGCTGATCCTGTGAATGGAAAGGATGTGTTCGGGAAAAAAAAGCTACCCACCGGCATAGCCGGTGGTTCTTCATATCGCCTGTAAGGCTC
>CAVJQJ010000073.1:0-2609 GCA_963651715.1 Anaerovoracaceae bacterium | reverse complement strand
GATCTGTTCAGCAATCTGTTCCTGCTGAAGCTTGAAGTGCCGCTGGTTTTCTTCTTCTTTCAGAATCCTGAAACGGATGTCATTCAACAGGCGGTTCTGTTCCTCAATGGATACCGCAATCGCCCGGATAACGCTTTGATGCGTTTTAAGTTTGGCATCAGCATCATGAAGCCGGGCTGTCATCTGACTCAATTCCTGACGCTGCTGCCCATGCGTTTCTTCCAGACGGAGAATTTCCTGATGGCGGGAATAGAAGCCCTCATTTTCAGATTCGGGCGCATAAAGACGGACTCCATAACGATCTATGCGATGCCCTTCCGGTACAACGAAACAGGCCCCCTCCGGCAACCTGCCGCGGTTCTGGATGGCTGCATTCAGGTCAGGCGCGGTATAGACGCCATGCAGCCAGTAAGCCAACACTGGCATCAGATAAGGCCGTTCTGTCTGGATCCTGTCTTTCAAAGCAGGCAATCCGATGGTATCGCCGTTTTCCGCGGGGACCGTTGTTCCTGCATGATAGAAACTCAGTCTGACAGGCAAGGATTCTTTCGCAAAGGCATCTGTCCATTCCAGCCGAGACAGTTCAATGGCTTTCATGCGATCTGCCAATACAATCTCAATTGCAAGTTCCCATCCGGATTCAGTGACGATATGACGCCATAATGGCTTGAAACCCTCCAACTGGTTATCTTTCAACCATTGTCCGAGCTTTCCTTTCTGACCAGCTTTTTCTTCAATCTGGCGCAGGGTATTCAGTCTGGATTCCATCTGGATAACCGACTCACGGCAGATTCTCAACGCCTCATCAACCTGCTCTTTCGCCACCAAAGCGGTTTGATGCCGCCCTTCCGCCAGCTCCTGCTGCTCCAGCAGTTCCTGCAGATTCTGTTCCGCTTCTTCCCTTGCCAACATCTGCTCTTCCAACAGATTCTCATCAGGCATATGGAGCTGCTGATGCTGTTGGCGCATCTTCTCCCTTCGGACACCACATTCTGTGATGGCCTGACGCAGGTTCTTATGGGTATTCGCTGCAACGGCTATCTGGCGCTGTGTCTGCTGGGTATCGTCTTTGAGATGCTTTTCGTGTTCCCTGACCTGTTCCAAGGTCTCTTCATGCGCGGTCAGTTCTTCCTGCTGAAACTCCAGACTTTCTTCTGCACTTTCCTGTTCAATCTGATGCTCAGCGATGGCCTCCTGAATGGTTTCAAGCTCGGACTTGAACTCTGGGATCTGATTCACCCACTGCTGTCTCTGCGTCTCAAGCGATGCAATCTGTGATTCGAGCCGTCTGCGGGTATCAATGATGTAGTTGATCTGTGCTGTCAGTCCGCCGATTTCCGTATTGATGTTGTACAACACCCCCTGCGCATCATGAAGCCGCAGGTTTGCACGCTCATTTTCTGCCCGCAGTTTCTCAAGCTGCGCATCGCAATGGAATATACCGGCACGGATCTGCTCAAACTCTGTCCGGGCTTTTTCTGTCGCCTGTTCAAACGATGCCCTGTCCCGTTCACTGTCCTGCTTCTGCAGAATCCAGAGAAACTGCTGCTGTCTGTCCCGACGTGATGAGAGCGCGTTATACAGATCTGCCAGTTCCGCCTGCTGTTTCAGTTTTTCAACCTGCTGTTCCTGTTCCGCCAGAATATCAAGAACGCGGTTGAGGTTTTCTTGCGAGTCTGTCAGACGCCGTGATGTTTCTTTCCGGCGCTCCTTGTACTTCGAAATCCCCGCAGCTTCTTCCAGAAATGTCCGAAGTTCTTCTGGACGCGCCTCGATGATACGCGAAATCATGCCCTGACCAATGATGGCATAGGCACGGGGTCCCAATCCGGTTCCCAGGAAAATGTCGTGAATATCACGTCGCCGGACTGTCGTCCCATTGATGGAGTATGTTGAACCACCTTCGCGGGTCAGCACACGCCGGACCGCCAGTTCTGTATATTGCCCCCATTGACCGCCAATCCGGCCATCACTGTTGTCAAATACCAGCTCAACAGATGCCCGTCCAGCCGGTTTTCTCAATGTCGATCCATTGAAGATGACGTCTTTCATCGATTCACCGCGCAGTTCGGATGCGCGTGACTCACCCAATACCCAACGGACAGCGTCCATGATATTGGATTTACCACAGCCATTTGGACCCACAATGCCGTTCAGTTTTCCCTGAAAACGGATTGTTGTCGGATCAACAAAAGACTTGAATCCAGACAGTTTTATGGAGGTTAATTTCACGCGAGAATCAGCCGCAGTCGAAAAATATAATCATATCATCCTATGGTATTTTTTCCTGAAAAATACCCCTACCCTCAACCTTCATTCTGACGATAGCAACAAGAGGCCCTGCGTTTTATTTTCAACAGTTATCAGTATTTTTTCGGTTTCATCAGCAGGATGAGAGCAGATGACACCAGAAGCCTTACTTTTTTTACATTTTTTCTTTTTTCAAGGTTTGGATTTTCGGTATACTTAAAACCTTTTCAGACGGAGGTATCGGGTTATGCGGAAATTCACAGTGGGTCTGCTTGCAATGCTGACTGCAAGTGCTTTCATCCCTCCTGCTGTGAACGCTGCGGTGGTCAAGATGGTGACAAAACCATCTACTCCAAAGG
>CAVJQJ010000072.1:0-3977 GCA_963651715.1 Anaerovoracaceae bacterium | reverse complement strand
CAGAGGCGTCGTCCCGGCTCAACGTCGGCAGCGTCCCTGTCAGGACAAATTTCTTGCCAGCCAGGATCTGCTCTTTCTGATTTCCCGCATTTTCACTCCAATGCACACCATTCGCAATCAGCCGGTTGACCAATGCCAATGAATGTTCATCAGTAAAGAATGATTGGATGGAGGCGGCAACTGTCCCACCGATATCCTCAACCTGCAGCAGCTGTTCTTCTGTCGCCGACATGACTGCCGGGAGATTACCAAAATGCTCAGCAAGCGTCCGGGCGGTCGTTTCACCGACATGGCGGATTCCCAAAGCATAGAGGAACCTTGCCAAGGTGGTGTTTTTTGCCTTGGCACATTCATTGACCAGATTCTGGGCTGATTTCTCTGCCATGCGGTCCAATGATGCAAGCGTCGGCACATCCAGGATGAACAGATCTGCCGCATCTTGGATGATGGATTTATCAACCAACTGGTCAATCAGTTGTTCTCCCAGTCCTTCGATGTTCATCGCTTTGCGGGACGCAAAGAGTTCAAGCCCACGTTTTTTCTGCGCCGCACAATTGATCCATCCACCGGAACAACGGGCAACCGCCTCATCTTCTGGGCGGACAATCTCCGCTCCGCAGACCGGACAATGCGTCGGCATGACAAATTCACGGGCATCCGCCGGGCGTCTTTCCATCACAGAAGCGACAACCTCTGGAATGACATCGGCTGCACGGCGGACAATGACAGTGTCGCCGATACGGATGTCTTTCCGACGGATTTCCTCTTCGTTATGCAGGGTTGCATTGGTAACAGTCACCCCGCCGACAAAGACCGGCTTGAGACGTGCCACAGGCGTAACCGCCCCTGTCCGCCCTACCTGGACATCAATGTCCAGCACTTCTGTCAGCATTTCCTGAGCCGGGAATTTATGCGCCAGCGCAAATCTTGGTGCATGTGCGATGAACCCCAGTTTCTCCTGCTGGTCCAGTCGATTGACCTTATAGACAACGCCATCAATCTCATATGGCAGGCTGTCTCTTCGGGCGTGAATCTCCGTAAAGAAGTCAATCAGTCCTTTGTACCCTGTCACGACCCGACGCTCTGGACAGACCGGCAGCCCAAGCTGCTTAAACCAGTCCAGCATTGTCTGCTGGGAATCTGGCTGTTCTGCCCCCGCCAGTTCTCCTAAACCATAGGCAAAGAAACGCAATTTCCGAGTAGCCGTCACCCTGGCATCAAGCTGCCGCAGGCTACCTGCTGCGGCATTCCGTGGATTGACGAATTCTTTCTGTCCGTTTTCCCGCTGACGTTGATTGAGGTTCTGAAAGTCCTGCTTATACATCAGCACCTCCCCCCTGATCTCAAGGAGTTCAGGAGGATTGTCGGTTGCCAATCTCAACGGGATACACTGGATGGTACGGACATTGGCGGTGATGTTTTCCCCCGTTGTGCCATCACCACGGGTCGCCGCCTGAACCAGATGCCCTTGTTCATAACGCAGGTTGACCGCCAGACCGTCGAACTTGAGTTCTGTGCCATATTCCACATCAATTCCACCCAGTTCTTCAGAAACCCTTTTATCAAAGGCCTGAATCTCATCTTCATTGAAACCATTCTGAAGTGAGCGCATAGCGATACGGTGCTGAACCTTCTCAAACTGCGCCAAAGGTGCGCCCCCCACACGCTGGGTCGGTGAGCTTGGCGTAATCAAATCTGGATGTTCTGCCTCAAGCGACTGCAGTTCGCGATACAGCCGGTCGTATTCAGCGTCTGGAACTATCGGGTTGTCGAGGACATAGTAGGCGTAGCTGTATCTTTCCAGATCACGTCGCAGCTCAGCCGCTTTTTCTGCCGGATCCACGGTAGGCAGATCCACAAATAAATCCAATGTTGTCATGACTGCTGTTACCGATAAAGCCGCAGGGAACGCAATGATCCTGCATGCAGGGAAGCAGACTGCATGATCTGGTAATACTGTTCAAGCTGACCAGCAATCGCGGCGGCGTATTCGTCTGTCAGGACATTGCCTTTCTCATCGACCAATGTACCATCCAATGTTTCGCAAAGGTGGTGCGCACAGCTGACCATCTGGCCGAATGGATCTTTTTCACGAGGAATGCAAGGAAGATCAAGGAAAAGGATCAGGCTCATAACGGTGCCGGAATCTTTCCTGCCCAAAGTGCCCAACAGGAACAGTTCGCAGTTGTCATCTTCTTCAAGATCCGTCTTGACCCACGTGCCATCATCACGAGCCAGATACTGATATTTTGCCAACACTTCCTCAACCTGAGCCCGTGGCCATGGTTCACCGTTTGAACGGACACTGAGCCTGACCTTTGCATCATGCGATGTGACAAAACCATAGAGCTGCTGTGCATGATCGATTACCTGCTGCATATCAGGCACTTCCATCTCAGCATCGATATTTGCGGTGATGTGATTCAGCTGAGCAATCAGGCTGGAGAACTCTATTTCTGTCAATGCCGCATGACTGTTTGCCAACAGCACACAAGCACGGAACTGGGTATAAACCTTGCCTTTCTGGATGTTGTACCAGCCCTTCTGACCATTTTCATCTTCGGTCAACCCAACAAAACGTACCGGCATGATCCCGGCATGATTCCAGCCATAAAGCAACGGCAGGATTTTCTCAGCAGGCACTTCTGATTCAGGTTCAATCGGAATCACGCATTCAATCAGTTCATCAATGGGCATCTCGCGAATATTCAGAACCGGAGAATCCGGATTGACCAGCACAGGCGCTTCCTCCTCCGCGATCCTGGCAACAATGGTATCGACAGACTGACTTCCTCCTGCTTTTTCAGCATCCTTTTTCTGTTCTTCTGTGAAAGGGCTTTCTATCTGTTCCCGTCTGATCCGTCTCGCCCGCTTCCAGTTATAGATGATGATGAACAGGATGAGGAGAATACCTCCTGCGATGAGAATCAACTGTAAATCTGTCATGCCGTTACCCCTTTTTCTGCAAATTCCCCTGCGTTGCTAAGATCCACACTGACAATGCGGGAAACCCCTTTTTCCTGCATTGTGACACCGATAAGTTCTTCTGCCATTTCCATTGCAATCTGATTGTGCGAAATGAACAAGAACTGTGTATGCTCTGACATCTTCTCAACCAGACTGCTGAAGCGCCCTGTATTGGCATCATCCAGTGGCGCATCCACCTCATCAAGCAGGCAGAACGGGGCAGGATTCAGCTGAAACAGGGAGAACACCAACGCCAATGCTGTCAGTGCCTTTTCACCCCCAGACAATAAATGTATTGTCGCATTTTTTTTACCCGGTGGTTGTGCCATTATCTGCACACCAGCATCCAGGATTTCCTCACCATTCATAATCAGCCGGGCATTGCCACCACCGAAGAGAATCGGGAACATTTCGTCCAGTGATTTATTGACCTGATCAAATGTTGTCCTGAGCTGCTGCCGGGTTTCGCGGTCAATCCGCCTGATGGCATCTTCCAGCGTCGAAATGGCATCGGTCAGATCCTGATGCTGCTCCTGCAGATACTGACGACGTTCCTGCCCTTCTTTCAATTCCTGTACCGCCCCAAGGTTCACAGGCCCCAATGATTCAATCCTGTGGGTGATCAGGGTGATGTCCGACTGCAGTGAAGAGGATTTGAGATTGTCCGGCATCAGAACCAGCAGTTCGGCTTCGTCGGCACCAGCTTCCTGCAGTTTCTGGACAAACTGCTCGGCATTGATGCGGGCCTCCTGTTCTTTCAACTGCAATGCAACAATCCGATCCTGCTGCGGCTGGAGCTGCTGCTCAAACTGCATCCGCTGTTCCATGGTTGAACGGAGCTGCTGGGTGAGGCCATCCAGTTCACTGCGTTTTTCAGCAAGCACCTGTTCCTGGGCAAGCCGTTTATCCAGCAATGTCTGGAGCTGTGCTTCCTGCACACCATTTTCAAACTGCTCAAGTTCCGCGCTGTCCGAGGATATCTGTTCGCCAGCACGCTGTATCTGTTGTTC
>CAVJQJ010000071.1:0-5584 GCA_963651715.1 Anaerovoracaceae bacterium | reverse complement strand
GCAGAAGACGGCTTCCGCATCCCATACGACGAACTCTTCGCCAACGGCATCGACGTCAAAGAAGGACGTTCCAAAGAATTCAGCCTCACCTCAAACGAACGCATCCAGCTCACCAACCTCATGGAAGAACAACTCAACGCATTCCGTACAGGCTTCATTGAAAAACTCTCCCTCGAACTTCACCGCGACGGCTCAGCCTCCGATGACGCCGTCGTCGGACTCGATGCCCTCATCTCAACCACCCCGACCACAGGCACCATCAGTGGCATCAACCGGGCTACCGCCACCTACTGGCGCAACAACGCTGCCACCAACATCGCCTCAACCGCATCCGGCACACTCGCCCTCACCATGGAAGCCCAGTGGCGCCAATGCATCCGCAACGGCGGCAGCCCCGATTTCATCCTCGTAGGCTCCGACTTCATCGATGCTTACCGACAGCACGCCGTCACCGTCACCAACAACGCCGAAGCAGGGCGCACCAAGACCATCGACGCAGGTGTCGGATCTGGCACCTCCACAGGCCTCTACTTCAAAGGCGTTGAAATCATCTGGGATCCCCAGTTTGAAGAACTCGACGCCCTCGAAAGCCCGCTCATCCCGTGGGAAAAACGCTGCTACTTCATCAACACCAAGCACCTCGAACTCTACGACAACAGCATCGACATCGTCTCACCGACACGGCCACACGACACACTCACCTTCTTCCAGATGGTCACCATGCGCCTCGCGCTCGTCCTCAAACGGGCAAATGCACACGCCGTCCTCTCCATCGCTTGATCGCCGCCCATAGTCATAGCTGACACCTGATGGCATCCAGACCCTACATCGCCGTGGGGCAGGCAGACATATCTTAAATCACCAGAAAAGACATTAAACACATATCCATTAAATATTCAAAAGCAATCCAATGAACATCCCAATCTACCAGATACTCATCGAGCACGATGCGCTCACACGAACCCCCGTCACCGTCCCCGAATACGAAATCCCCATCCTGTAGGACATCCACGGACACAGCCACATCCTCAACACAGAAGGCAAACCCGTCGACCAGACAGGCATTGGTAAAACCATCGGCACCTTCACCCCGCCAGACGATGAATACCAACGCCTCTGCCGACGATACGGCAGCGACCCCGTCATCCGCACCTACGGCAAAACCGCCACCCAGCTCAAGACCCGCATCACAAAAACCACCCGAAAGACAGACAATGGTACAGCCACCAGCCTATAACCGAAGCAAAGACTTCACCGAAAACTTCGGCACCGAAACCGACCATACCGTGCTCAACGCCGAACTCGACACAGCTGCCAACAGCATCAACGACATCCGTGCCAACCATGCCATCCTCCAGGCAGACGACGGCATGCTCAGACCCGCCGTCGTCACCACCGACTCCATCACCGACACCCTGAGAGAAGACCTCATCAGCGGTGCCACCGAAGCCGTTCAATCCGTCCTCGACCAGGCACTCCGCGCCATCCACGCAACCGATGCCATCCCCGACACCGTCGCCCAGAGCGTCACCGACACCTTCGACAACCTCGACATCGACCAACGCATTGCCACCACCGTCCGCGAAGCCATCGACAGCACCCCCATCCCCGGGCTTACCGCTGGCAGCATCACCAATGCCCTCGGCTACCAGCCCTACAACGGCACCACCAACCCAAACGGTTACATCACCCAGCGCGACATCCCCGAACAGCCCCAGCCGGACTGGCTTGCAGAACAGGGCCCCGCCCACATCCTCAACAGACCCGACCTCGCCACCGTTGCCACCACAGGCAGCTACACCGACCTCACCGACAGACCCAACGTCACCGCCATCCCATCCGGCCTCATCGCCATGTGGTCAGGTGCGGCCAACGCCATCCCCACAGGCTGGGTACTCTGCGATGGCACCAACAACACCCCAGACCTCCGCAACCGCTTCATCATCGGTGCCGGTTCAACCTACGCTGTCGATGCCAAAGGCGGCGCCACCTCCCGCACCATCTCCAGCGGCGTTGGTGCCACAACCCTCACCACCAGCCAGATCCCATCCCATACCCACACCTACGTCGCCAAAGCCACCTACCACCGCTACGGCACCACCTCAAACGACAACGACATCTACGCACCCAACAACACCACAGCCACCACAACAGGCGCCACAGGCGGCAGCGGCTCACACACACAGCTTCAGTGCCGCCGTCTCCATCCTCCCGCCTTACTACGCCCTCTGCTTCATCATGAAACGCTGATAAAGAAAGAAAACACACCATGAAACAACACGTTACCGTTGTCCCGGAAGACAACCTCATCATCATCGACAACATCCCCGTCACCTGCAACGTCGAACCCCACCAGCCCAACATCCACGCCATCCAATGGCACAACGGCACAGGCTGGATCGAATACTGCGAAGATGGCCAGATGCTCAACATCACCGCCAGCTACCAGCAGGACATCGTTCCCTACATCACCCAATGGGAAACAGTCCTCGCCAACCAACTCACCCGACTCGAAGACACAACCCCTTGAACAATCAATACACGAAAGGAAAAACCATGATCTGGACACTCCTCATCCTCGCCGCCATCCTCATCCCCATCACCGCATGGGCAGTCAACACCCAGAGTCCCCAGGGATACACCATCCTCACCTACTGCTGGGTTTGCCTCACTGCCATGGGCGGATGCCTCGTCTCCATCCTCACCAACATCAGGGAAGGGCGCACACGCATCTTCAACATCGCCGAAATCATCGGCGAACTCTTCATCGCAGGCTTCTCAGGCATCGTCACCTTCTGGTGCTGTGAACTCATCGAACTCCCACAGCTCGCAACCGTTGTCTGCATCGCCATCATCGGACACATGGGCAGCCGTGGCATGGCGTGGTTCGAACACCTCCTTACCGCCTGGGTCACCAGACGCCTCGGCATCGACCAGTCCACCAGCGAAACCACATAACAGAACACAGAAAAGGAATGAACATGACACCCTTCCAAACCTTCAGCAGCCACTGGAAACCAGAAAGACGTCCCATCATCGAAAAAGCCCTCACCATCGGCATGTACCTCATCAAACAGTTCGAAGGCTGCCGGCTCCATGCCTACCGATGCCCCGCAGGCATCTGGACCATCGGTTGGGGACACACCGGAAACATCACCCAAGGCGAACAGTGGACACAGGACAAAGCCGACCAGGTCCTCAAGGAAGACATCGTATCTGTGGCAAAACACGTCATCTGCAGCGCGCCACACCTCCTCATCCACCCAAACCGCTTCGGCGCCTGCATTTCACTGACCTACAATATCGGCTCAAGTGCCTTCGCCAGATCGACCCTCAGCAGACTCATCCGGGCAGGAAGATGGAACATGGCAGCAGACGCCTTCAAAAGCTGGCGTTACGTCAACAGACAGGAAAATCAAGGACTTATCAGACAGCGTGCCATTGAGAGACAGGTATTCCTCAAAGACAGCGAAAGTCGGTGAAAAAGGGCAAAAAAATCCCTATCACTGTCAAAACAGCGATAGGGCGAATTAATAAAAGGAATGATTACGGGATTCATTATACCCCCTGTTTTTAGGGAATTGGAAGCACTTTTTTCAAAAAAACAGAAAAAAAACTAAAAAAATTTCATTCACTCCCAGAAAAGGTTTTTTACCGTTTTTCCATTCTCCATTCCCCCCCCCAATAACCCATAGAAAAATAGGTATGAACACAATAAAAAATATCATTAGACGACCATGGATAACCCTTGTATTTACAGGGATTATCGGTGCCGCTTTCGGCTTTGCAGTCGGCTGGCGCTTCCATGGCAGCCACAGCGGAGCCACCATTGCAAAAATCCACCAGCAGAGCGCCGAAGATGTCGCCAGGACGCTCATTCAGGCGCGGTTCACCGAACAGAAACTCCAGTCAGAAGCCGACACCCTCACCGAAACCGCAGAACAGGCCCCACCGCCAGACCTCAACGACATGCTCACCCGAACCGCCCAGATACAATCCGCCATCAACGGCAGAACCCCCTACACAAAAGGACAGTACGGCACCATCCTCAACGCCATCACAGGCGTCCTCCAGACCGCCGATCCAGAAGCAAGACAGGCCCAGCTTGCCAAAGACCGGACAGCCGCCACCCGCAATCAGGCACAGGCAGAAAAAGCAAGACGGGCCCCGTTGGCAGAAAAGGAAGATCAGGTGCCAGAACCTCACGTCACACCAGAAACCACCGCTCACACCACACCCGCACAGTCCCACTCGGAGGTAACGCCACCCTCAGGGCAGAAGCCATGAACGCCATCGCACACGGCGCAGACCAGGCCACCATCGCCGACCGCTACCACCAGCTCACAGGGGAAAATCTGTAGGCATAAACGGCAGATCAGCAGGGACAAAACAGGCAACATCCCGATTTTTTACAAAAAAGAACATTTCAATATGCCGATTTTTGCAAAAAACAGCAATTTCAACATGCCGATTTTTTCGTATACAATTAAAAAATAATAAAAATATGTTGTATTACAAATAGTTAATAAAATAAACTCAAAATCGTCATGTATTACCCAAGAAAAATCGATGATGTCCTGAAAAAATGGGCTGAGGCAACCGATCGGAGACCGCTGCTGCTACGTGGCGCAAGGCAAGTCGGCAAGACCACTGCTGTCAGAAACCTTGGTAAACAGTTCAGCAACTTTGTTGAAATCGACCTCAACGAAAAATCTCAGCTCCACCCCCTCTTTGATGGAAAACTCTCACCGCAGGAAATCACTGAACAGATCTCACTGCTCGAAGGGCAACCCATCGTCGCAGGTAAGACACTCCTGTTCATAGACGAAATACAGGCATGTCCAGACGCTATCAATCGTCTGCGTTACTTCTACGAGCGTTATCCAGAACTGCACGTCATCGCAGCAGGTTCCCTGCTCGAATTCGCACTGGCTGAACTGCCATCTTTCGGTGTTGGCAGAATCCGTTCAGTGTTCATGTACCCATTCTCTTTCAACGAATTCCTCAATGCGGCAGGGCAGGGGGCATTCATAGAAGCCATTGAAAAGTCTGGTCCAGAAAAACCGCTCTCAGTACCAGCCCATGAAAAACTGCTTCAGCTTCTGAGGAAATTCATGATTATCGGGGGCATGCCGGAAATCGTCAGCCATTACCTTGAGACAAAAGACATCAATGCCGCCCGCTCCCTGCTTGATGCCCTCATCACATCCTATCGGGATGATTTCAAGAAATACCGCTCAAAAGCAAATCCAATACTCATCAATACCGTACTGGATGCCGTAGCCCGCCAAGGGCAGGGTAAATTTGTTTACAGCAAAGTTGGCCAAGACATCCGGACCAGTCAGGTCAAAGAAGCTTTGCAGACACTCATACTGGCTGGACTCGTCTATCCCGTTACACATACCAGTGCTAACGGGCATCCCCCTCGGGGCAGAAGTCAACCACCGCTATCGTCGTATGCAATTGCTCGACACAGGCATCCTTTTGCGGATTCTGGGGCTGGCACTGGATGACATCCTCCTGAACACCGACATCAAACTTGTCAACCGTGGTGGGCTTGCAGAAACCTTTGTCGGTACAGAAC
>CAVJQJ010000070.1:0-14384 GCA_963651715.1 Anaerovoracaceae bacterium | reverse complement strand
GAACGTGCTGAAGCGAGAGCCAAGGCAGAGCGTGAGCGTGCAGAAAGAGAACGTGTGGCTAAGAAAGCAGCCAAACCTAAGGCAAAACCTGCCAGTGACCCAATCGGGCAGATGATTTCCAAAAAGGCAAAACGCCGTTGATGATGGCGGTTGCGTGACGGATGGAGCCACGATTTGACTTGGTTTGACATACTGCTGCTGTTACTGGTTGGTGGCATGATGATCCGCAGCATGATGCACGGCGCCATCAGCGAGGCGGCTTCGCTTGCAGGATGGGCCGTTGCATTTTATGTGGCGATGAATTTCGGTGCGTTTGTTGCACCGATGCTGCCGGACTCGATGACAGAAGGTGCGGCTGGCCCGGTCATCCTCTTTCTGGTAATGTTCATCGGGACACGGATACTGGTCTGGCTCGCTGGCAAGATGGTCAGTGGGCTGGTCAGTGCGGTTGGTTTATCACTGCTGGACAGGCTGTTAGGGGCGGCTTTCGGTTTCTGCAAGGCTATGTTGATTGCCGTCACACTGGTCCTGGTTGCCGGTCTGACCGATCTGCCGAAAAAGCCTTTCTGGCAGAACGCGATGTTTTCGCCGATGATGGTGTCACTGGCGAAGACAGCAATGCCGTTGTTACCGGATTATCTGGTGGAGCGGATTGAATTTTGAAGTTGATAACGGATTTTATTTTTTATTAAGGAGACCACCATGTGTGGGATTGTTGGTATCGTTTCCAAAACACCTGTCAATCAGATGATTTATGATGCACTGCAGTTGCTGCAGCATCGTGGACAGGATGCCGCAGGCATTGCGACCTGCAACAATGGCAAGTTCGCCATGTTCAAGGCAAATGGTCTGGTTCGGGATGTGTTCCGTACCCGTAATATGCGTGCCCTGCCTGGGGATTGTGGTATCGGCCATGTCCGTTATCCAACTGCCGGTTCCGCCCGGAATGAGGAAGAAGCGCAGCCTTTCTACGTCAATGCACCGTTTGGTATGACTTTTGCCCACAACGGCAACCTGACCAACTGCGATGAGCTCAAGATCGCCATGTTCAGGAATGACCGTCGCCATATCAACACCAATTCCGACTCAGAAGTGCTGCTGAACGTGCTGGCCCATGAAATCCAGACTGCATCCAGTGGTTATTCCCTGGATCCAGAATCGCTCTTCAAGGCTATTGAAGTCCTGCATCGACGTGTACGCGGTGCTTATGCGGCAGTTGCCCATATCGCCGGTTTCGGTATCCTGGCGTTCCGTGACCCATTCGGTATCCGTCCACTGTGTATCGGTTCCGCTGAAGTCGATGGCCATACGGAATATATGATCGCCAGTGAATCCGTTGCGCTGGATGGTCTTGGCTTCCAGTTCATGCGTGATGTCGCACCAGGTGAAGCAGTCTTCATCGATATGGATGGCGAGCTCTACTGCAGACAGTGCTCAGACAATGCAAGCCTGAATCCATGCCTGTTCGAATATGTCTATCTGGCACGTCCTGATTCCCTGATCGACGGCGCTTCCGTTTATGCGACCCGCCTGAAAATGGGTGAATACCTCGCTGAAAAGATCAAACGTGAAGTCTCTGCAGGCGATATCGATGTTGTGATGCCTATCCCTGATTCTTCCCGTCCTGCTACTATCCAGCTTGCCAACCGGCTTGGTATTGAATACCGTGAAGGGATGATCAAGAACCGTTATATCGGCCGTACCTTCATCATGCCTGGTCAGGCTGTCCGTAAACGGTCTGTCCGTCAGAAACTGAATCCGATCAGCTCTGAATTCAAGGGCAAGAATGTCCTGCTGGTCGATGATTCCATCGTTCGTGGCACCACCTGTCGGGAAATCATCCAGATGGTCCGTGATGCCGGTGCGAACAAGGTCATGTTTGCCTCTGCAGCACCTCCAGTCCGTTATCCAAACGTCTATGGCATTGATATGCCTACCCGTCAGGAGCTGATTGCCGGTATGGGACAGTCCGTTGAGGAAATCCGCCGTGAAATCACCGCCGATGCGCTCATCTATCAGGATCTGGAAGACCTCAAGCGCTCTGTGGCCGATGTCAATCCTGCATTGACCAGTTTCGATGCGTCCTGCTTCGATGGCAAATACCTCACCGGTGACGTGACCCCAGAATATCTGGATAAACTGGAAGAAGTCCGACGTCATCCAGATTCTGCATTTACCCCTGCAGAAGACGCACCACGCAATCAGCTTGATCTGTTCCATGCGGGCAGCAGCGCTGACTGATTGAGGACTTTAAGAAAATGGCCCGGGGTGGTTGTCTGCTCCGGGCTTTGTTATGGAACGGTTCTGATAGATAGACCATGAGCAAAGCATTCACCAAAGAATTCGATGGTTCGGATGATGCAGTCGATACCGGTGCACCCGTCCTGCCTGCCGGGTTCAAGAACTACATCACCCCACAGGGGCTGCAGGCACTGAAAGACGAGTATCTGGATCTCATCGACAATGAACGTCCAAAGATTGTCTCGGTTGTTTCCTGGGCGGCGTCCAACGGTGACCGTTCTGAAAACGGCGACTATATCTATGGCAAACGGCGTCTGCGTGAGATTGACCGCCGTCTGCGTTTCCTGCTCAAGCGTATCGGGTCCGCCGAGGAATTCGATCCAAGTATCTATCATGGCAATGACCAGATTTTCTTCGGTGCGACCGTGACCTATGCCCGGGAAAATGGTGAGGAAAACACCGTCACCATCGTCGGCATCGATGAGTTCGATCCCCTGAAAGGACGCATCAGCTGGATTTCCCCGATGGCGAAAACCCTGATCAAGGCGCGGGAAGGGGACATTGTCACCTTGAATACGCCGAATGGTCCTGAAGAGCTTGAAATCCTTGAGGTCACTTATCCTGAACGGGGCAAATAACTGATTCCATTACGGAAAGCCGGTCTTAAAAAAGCCCATTGCTCCCAAGGCAGTGGGTTTTTTGCTGTCCGACGCAAATGGATGGAGAGCGGGTAAAATAACCGCATTGACCGCATGGTTTTCTGAATAAGACTGAACGTATATGACCTTACTTGCCAAAAACATCTTTTCCTATACCTCGAGCCGTATCAAACGCTCGAAGGCGGCGCCTTTCCTGCCGATGTCACGGGAGGAGATGGACCTGCTGGGCTGGCAGTACTGCGACATCATCATCGTTTCCGGAGATGCGTATATCGACCATCCGAGCTTCGGCGCATCAATCATCGGGCGGGTGCTGGAAGCGCAGGGTTTCAAGGTGGGCATCATTGCCCAGCCGGACTGGAAATCGGCAAAGGATTTCAAGGCGTTGGGCAAGCCCCGTCTGTATTTTGGCATCACCTCGGGCAACATGGATTCGATGGTGAACCGCTATACCGCAGAGCGCAAGATCCGTTCAGATGATGCCTATACGCCGGGTGGTATGGCAGGTAAGCGGCCTGACCGTGCCCTGCTGGTCTATGCCCAGCGGGCGAAAGAAGCCTATCCCGGTATTCCTGTGGTGGTGGGTTCCATTGAGGCGAGCCTGCGGCGGGTGGCGCACTACGATTACTGGTCTGACAAGATCCGGCGTTCCGTCCTGCCGGACTGCAAGGCGGATATGCTGATCTACGGCAATGCGGAACGGGCCATCATCGAGCTGTCACACCGCATGGCGGCTGGCGAACCGATCAGCGAAATCCGTGACCTGCGGGGCACCGCGTTCATGGTGCCACCAGGGCGGAAGCCTGCTGAAGACTGGGTGGAAATCGATTCCTCCTGTCTGGACAGACCCGGTCCCGTCAAACCACATCCGAACCCTTACTTTCCTGAAGTCGAGGCCTGTCAGTCGAAAAAAGCAGCAGATATGAAAAAGTCCGCGGCAGGTCAGCCGGCTGTGAAAGAACAGCAGATCAGCCTGCATCTGCGGAAACATGCCAATACGGTGGTCCGTCTGCCTTCGTTTGAACAGGTGAAGGATGACCCTGTGCTGTATGCCCATGCCTCCCGTGTCCTCCATCAGGAATCCAATCCCGGCAATGCCAGGGCGTTGGTGCAGGCGCATGGTGAACGCGATGTCTGGCTCAATCCTCCACCTTTGCCACTGTCGATGGAAGAAATGGATGGTGTCTATGGTCTGCCTTATGCCCGTGCGCCCCATCCCGCCTATCAGGGCAAACGGATTCCTGCCTGGGAGATGATCCGCTTCTCGGTCAACATCATGCGTGGCTGTTTTGGCGGTTGTACATTCTGCTCCATCACCGAGCATGAAGGACGGATTATCCAGAGCCGTTCTGAGCCTTCCATCCTGAAAGAAATCGAGGAAATCCGCGATAAGGTGGACGGGTTCACCGGGTTCATTTCCGATCTGGGTGGACCGACCGCAAACATGTATCGGTTGGGGTGTAACAATCCTAAGGCGCAGGCAGTCTGTCGACGGCTGTCCTGCCTGTATCCGTCCATCTGCAAGAACCTGAATACCGATCATAGCCATCTGATCCGGCTTTACCGCCGGGCAAGGGCGATTCCCGGCATCAAGAAGATTTTCATCGGTTCCGGAGTCCGTTACGACCTTGCTGTCCGGTCACCCGAATACGTCAAGGAACTGGTCTCCCATCATGTCGGCGGTCTGCTGAAGATTGCACCGGAACATACGGAACCCAATGTCCTGTCGAAGATGATGAAGCCGGGCATCGGCACGTATGATGAATTCAAGAAACTGTTCGACCGCTATTCCCGTGAAGCAGGCAAGGAGCAGTATCTTGTGCCTTATTTCATTGCGGCGCATCCCGGTGCGACCGATGAGGATATGCTGCATCTGGCGCTCTGGCTGAAGCAGCACAATTTCCGTCCCGATCAGGTGCAGACATTCATGCCGACACCGATGGCGATTGCCTCGACGATGTATTACTCGGAAAAGAATCCGCTTGAGCCGGTTTCCTATGATTCTGAAAAGGTCGAGACTGCCCGCAGGGGACAGGTCCGTCGTCTGCACAAGGCATTCCTGCGGTATCATGATCCGGAGAACTGGCAGATCCTGCGTGAATGGCTGCGTCAGCATGGACACGCTGACCTTATCGGCAGTGGTCCAAACGCCTTGATTCCCGCATGGAAGTCCGCGCCAGCCAAAGGCCCCCGCTTCGGCGCATCCAGGCCTGTGGCAAACAAGGGGGGAAGCCAAAAAACCAGTCGAGGCGGCACTCCATCAGGCAACCGTGTCGGAAAATCCTCTGGTTCTGCCGGGGGGGATGCTGGCAGAGGTGGTTCCAGACAGGCGATGCAGTCCAAAGGCAGAACTTCCCGAGGGAGTGACAGTGCGGTCACTTCACGTGATCCACGTGGTATCCGAAAAGGACCGTCGTCCTCTGGAGGCAAAGGCCGTTCAAGCCGTTAAACGGTACAGTCGGCGGCTTTTTGCCGCTGTACCGCTTCACACGCCTGATATTTCGGGAAAATCATCGATTATTCCTCGACTGTCGGGATATTTTTCTTTCCAAATCACGTAAAATAGAGTCCCATGGCAGATTATCTGTGCAACGACCGCCAAGATGTGTTTTTTTAGTTTTGAAGTCCTGACCGCATGAAGAATATCCGTAACTTTTCCATTATCGCCCATATTGACCATGGCAAGTCCACGCTGGCTGACCGCATCATCCAGATGTGTGGTGGTCTGTCGGAACGGGAAATGGAAGCGCAGGTGCTCGACTCCATGGATCTGGAAAAAGAACGTGGCATCACCATCAAGGCGCAGACAGCGACATTGCATTACAAGGCCCGTGACGGTCAGACCTATCTGCTGAACCTGATTGATACCCCGGGGCATGTCGACTTCAGTTATGAGGTCAGCCGTTCCCTGTCCGCCTGCGAAGGCGCGCTGCTGGTTGTTGACGCCTCACAGGGGGTCGAGGCACAGACGGTCGCGAACTGTTATACCGCACTCGACCTGAATGTCGAGGTGCTGCCTGTCCTGAACAAGATTGACTTGCCGTCTGCTGATCCAGACAGCGCGAAAGGTGAAATCGAGGATGTTATCGGTATCGAGTCATCTGATGCGGTCCTGTGTTCCGCGAAGACCGGCGAAGGGGTTGAGGATATCCTGGAAATGGTCGTCGAACGGGTGCCTGCACCGGAAGGGGATCCTGACGCTCCTCTGCAGGCGCTGATCATTGACTCCTGGTTCGACAACTATGTCGGTGTTGTCATGCTGGTCCGCATCAAGAACAGTGTGCTGCGCCAGAAAGACAAGATCCGCCTGATGGCGACAGGAGCTGAATACCTGGTTGAGGACTGCGGTGTCTTTTCCCCACGCTCCAAATCTCTGCCGGAACTGTCTGCCGGTCAGGTCGGCTTTGTCATTGCCGGGATCAAGGAACTGAAATCCGCCCGTGTCGGCGATACGATCACCCTGGCATCCAAGCCGGCTGCAGAACCGTTGCCGGGCTTCCGTGAAGTCCAGTCCCAGGTGTTTGCCGGGCTCTTCCCGGTTGAGGCAAACCAGTACGACGCACTGCGCGATTCTCTGGAAAAACTGAAGCTGAACGATGCGGCGCTCCAGTATGAACCCGAAGTTTCCCAGGCGTTGGGTTTCGGTTTCCGATGCGGTTTCCTGGGGCTGCTGCACATGGAGATCGTGCAGGAACGTCTGGAACGTGAATTTGACATGGACCTCATCACCACGGCGCCAACCGTCGTGTATGAGGTCGAGATGCGTAACGGTGATGTCATCAAGGTGGACAACCCGTCCAAGATGCCGGATCCGTCCAAGATCGCCGAGATCCGTGAGCCGATTGTCACCGTGAACATCTATCTGCCACAGGAATATGTTGGTCCTGTGATGACGCTCTGCAACCAGAAACGCGGCATCCAGATGGATATGCACTATCATGGCCGTCAGGTCCGTCTGACCTATGAACTGCCGATGGCGGAAATCGTGCTCGATTTCTTTGACCGCATGAAATCGCTTTCCCGTGGTTATGCTTCCATGGAATACGAGTTCAAGGAATACCGTGCGTCTGACGTGGTCAAGGTCGATATGCTGATCAACGGCGACAAGGTCGATGCGCTGGCGATCATCGTGCACCGTGCGAACGCGCAGTTCCGTGGACGTGCGCTGGCCGCCAAGATGCGCCAGCTGATTCCACGGCAGATGTTCGATGTGGCGATCCAGGCGGCGATTGGTGCGACGATTATTTCAAGAGAGAATGTGAAGGCACTCCGCAAAAACGTGCTTGCGAAGTGCTATGGCGGCGATATTACCCGTAAGCGTAAACTGCTGGAAAAACAGAAGGCAGGTAAGAAGCGTATGAAACAGGTGGGTTCTGTCGAAGTGCCTCAGGAGGCTTTCCTGGCGATTTTACAGGTGGACGATAAATAACCATGCAGTTTATTTTTGCGAATTTCTCACTGATACTTTTAATCCTGCTGGTCATATCCGGCGCCATCTGGTGCTATGACCGGTTTGTGCTGGCGAAGCGCCGCCGTGCCGAGGCCGATGCGACATTGAAGGCCTTTGACCTGCGGGTGGCCAAGGTCAAGGCTGAAGGCGTCCAGCTGGATACCTCTGAACGTGCAGAGCTCGAGAAGAAAATCCTGCAGCGTCCGAAATGGGTCGAGTACACCGGGGCTTATTTCCCGGTCATCGCCGCGGTCTTCTTTGTCCGCGCGTTTCTCTGGGAACCCTTCCGTATTCCATCCAGCTCCATGGTGCCAACCCTGAATGTCGGTGATTTCATTCTGGTCAGCAAATACAGCTATGGTCTGCGTTACCCTGTCGGCAACGGCAAGTTTGTCAGCTTCAGTGGTCCAGAACGTGGAGACGTGGTTGTCTTCAAATATCCGAAAGACCCATCCATCGATTACATCAAACGTGTCATCGGTGTGGGAGGGGACGTGGTTGAGTACAGCGGCAAACGCCTGACCGTCAATGGCGTGGAATCCCAGTATCAGCCGGATGGCCGTGTGCTTGATGAAGATACCATGGGCTATTTCCACCAGTACACTGAAAAGCAGGGGGGGACGGACGACCGTGAACACAAGATCTGGGTTCATGAGAAGGCACCGGCCTGGGTGCCTCATCCAGACAACTTCCCTGACCGCCAGAATTGCACCTATACCGCTGAGGGCTTCATCTGCAAAGTGCCTAAAGGACAGTATTTCATGATGGGGGACAACCGCGACAACAGTCTGGACAGCCGCTACTGGGGCTTTGTCAAAGATGACTACATTGTCGGCAAGGCTTTCTTCATCTGGCTGAATCCAAGCCATATCTCGCATTTCGGTCGTATCGAGTAAGGTGGAAAGATGAGTACCGAACTGAATAAACTGGAACAGCATATTGGCTATACCTTCAAGGATATCCGTCTGCTGCAGCTGGCGCTGACACACCGTAGCTTCAGTGCACAGCACAATGAACGTCTTGAGTTTATCGGCGATTCCCTGCTGAACTGTACAATGGCACTGGAACTGTACATCCGTTTTCCGGAGATCAACGAAGGGGTGATGTCCCGTGTCCGTGCTAGCCTGGTCTGTGAGGAGGCGTTGCATGAGGTCGCGCTCAGGCTGGGGCTGTCGAACTGTCTGCGGATGGGCGATGGCGAGATCAAGAGTGGCGGCAAGACCCGTCCATCGATTCTTGCGGATGCTGTTGAATCCATCCTGGGTGCGATTTTCCTGGACTCCAATGATTTCCGGGTCATCCAGCGGGTGGTCGGTGAGCTGTTCAGCAATGCACTGGCGCAGGTCAATCTCGATACTGCCGGCAAGGATGCAAAGACCCAGCTCCAGGAATTCCTGCAGGGACGCCATATCCCATTGCCACTGTATACGGTGACCGCAACCCGTGGCGCCGCGCACAAACAGGAATTCGATGTTGACTGCCATGTGCGGAAATATGACCTGCATACATCAGGTACGGCGAACAGCCGCCGTGCCGCAGAGCAGGAGGCTGCCGGCAAGGCATTGACCCAGCTTATCTCATTGATGGGTGACAGGAAAGGCCTGGCAGGCAAGAAAGCGCATGCGCCAGCACCGCATGTCAAAAAGAAAAATGGATGATTGATGGTTGATCAGGAGGGAAATGATGGAAGAGAAAGATAAAGCTCCTTTCCGCTGTGGTTATGTCGCCATTATCGGGCGTCCCAATGTCGGGAAATCCACAATCATGAATGAGCTGATCGGGGCAAAGATCAGCATCACGTCCCGCAAGGCTCAGACGACACGCCATCGTATCCTGGGTATCCAGACCGATGATGAGACCCAGTTCATCTACATTGACACGCCGGGATTCCAGACCCGTTACAGCAATCCGCTGAACAGGAATCTCAATAGGACCGTCAAGGATACCCTGACCTCTGCCGATGTGATTCTTTTTGTCGTCGATCAGGACATTTTCGGTCCTGCTGACAAACAGGTGCTCGACCTGATTCCCGCCAAGGTGCCGACCATTCTGGTCATCAACAAATCCGACAAGGTCAAGCAGAAGACCGAGCTGATGCCGTTTGCCCAGAAGATGGCGGGGGAATACGATTTTGCGGCGATTGTGCCGGTTTCCGCCCGCCAGCGTTACCAGCTTGACCGTCTGGAGAAGGAAATCCGCCGCCTGCTGCCAGAGAATCCGCCATTATTCTCCCCAGACGACGTGACCGACAGAAGCGAACGCTTCATGGCATCTGAAATTGTCCGTGAGAAGATTTTCCGTTATACAGGCGATGAACTGCCTTACACCAGTACTGTCGTCATTGAACAGTTTGAACGCAAGGAAAAGATTGCCCGCGTGTTTGCCACTGTGCTGGTGGAACGTGATGCGCAGAAGGCCATGATGATCGGGCACAAGGGCGAAAGGCTGCGGGAAATCTCAACCGAAGCCCGCAAGGATATGGAAAAACTCTTCGGGGTCCCTGTCTATCTTGAGATCTGGGTCAAGGTCAAATCCGGTTGGGCAGACAACGAGGCAGGACTCCGCGCCTACGGTTACGACTGACCCTGAACCATGGATTCTGTCCGACAGCCGTTACCTGTGGCATCTGAAGCAGAACAGGCCACCAGCCGACCTGCTCCTGTCCGGAAACGTGTCTCTGGAACCCGCATCTATCATCAGCCGGGCTTCGTCCTGCACAGTCATCCCTACAGTGAAAGCAGTCTGGTCATCGAGGTGTTCACCCGTGACCATGGCAGGGTCGCACTGCTCGCCAAAGGCGCCCGGCGTCCGGGATCCCAGCTCAGGGGCGTCCTCCAGACATTCCAGCCTCTTGAAATCAGCTGGTCCGGCAAGTCAGAGGTGAAAACGCTGACCGCTGCAGAATGGGTGGGGGGGATGCAGCCGTTGGAAAACGCCTCATTGCTTTACGGCTATTACCTGAATGAACTCCTGCTGAAGATGCTGGCGAAAGAAGATCCGCATGAAGGGCTCTATCAGGCCTATGCATCGGCGCTTGGCCGCCTGTCTGAGATGGCTGCTGCCCAGTCCGCCCTGCGGATGTTTGAGCTGGCACTGCTTGAGGAGACCGGAGTGGCATCAGACCTTTCCATGGATGTTGTCAACCAGACTCCTGTGCATCCTGAACGTCTTTATGTCGTGGATCCTGAAAACGGTCCCAGACCCGCAGAAGCCACCGATGACGCGCCGCATATCCTGGGCAGGACACTGCTGGATATGGTGCAGGGCGATTACTCCGATGCGGTCACCCAGCAGCAGAGCAAGCTGCTGATGCGCTACCTGCTTGCCCATCACCTCAATGGAGTACCCTTGCAGACACGGAAAATCCTGATGGATCTGCGGGCGCTCTAATGCTGTCAAAAGCATCGACTTCAGCATACAATCGAACAATCAACGTATTCATAGAGGAAGAACCATGAGTTTTCTGGAACCTGCTGGACAGGTCATTGAACTGGGCGTAAATATCGACCACATCGCCACCCTGCGTAATGCCCGTGGCACCACCTATCCTGATCCAATTAAGGCGGCATTGATGGCTGAAGAGGCCGGTGCCGATGCCATCACCCTGCATCTGCGTGAAGACCGCCGTCATATGAAAGATGCGGATGTCCGTGCCATCCGTCCCCTGCTGATGACCCGTATGAACCTCGAATCTGCGGTGACTTCGGAAATGATTGATTTCGCCTGCGAAATCAAGCCACAGGATGTCTGTCTGGTCCCGGAACGCCGTGAAGAGCTGACTACAGAGGGCGGGCTGGATGTCATCCGCTATTTCGATATCGTGAAGACCGCTATCGGACGGCTCAAGGATGCCGGTGTCCAGGTCAGCCTCTTCATCGATCCGGAAGCCGACCAGATTGCCGCGGCCCGTGAAGCGGGTGCGCCTGTCATTGAGCTGCATACCGGGCGCTATGCCAATGCTGAAAACAAGTCCGTCCTTGACCATGAGCTTCAGCGTATTGTTGAAGGCATCGCTGAAGGCAAGAAACACGGCTTGAAGGTCAATGCCGGTCATGGCCTGCATTATGACAATGTGGTCCCAATTGCCCGTCTGGACGGTATCTCTGAACTCAACATCGGTCATGCCATCGTGGCACAGGCTGTTTTCACCGGCTGGAAGAACGCCATCGCTGAAATGAAGGCGCTCATTGTCGGTGCCCGCCGTCCTGCTGGACAGGCCTGAGCAGAACGGTCGGGGGCATGATGATTTACGGCATCGGAACGGATATTGTTTCCATTTCCCGTCTGCAGGCCGCATTGGACAAATGGGGTGACCGTTTTGCTGAACGCATCCTGGGACCTGATGAGCTTGTTCGCTTCAGGGACCGCCGTGCACGTGTGCCTCTGCGGGGGCTGCGTTATCTGGCGACCCGCTATGCGGCGAAAGAAGCCTTTTCCAAGGCGGTCGGCTTGGGTATGCAGGGGCCTATGACCTGGCTTTCCGTGCAGATCCTTAATGCCAGGAGTGGCAAGCCGGAACCTTTCTGCCGGAAACGGATGAAGGGGTTCATGGAAGAGCGGGGGCTGAAAGCCTATGTCTCGATGAGCGACGAGGCGGATTTCGCCCAGGCGTTTGTCATCATCGAGCAAATAGCGGAGGCTGCCGAGCCACAGCCATGACAAGGTTGTGTAGAATGGAGCACTCAGAAAAAATTTCTCATTGACCCGAACTGACAGGAGAAGACTATGGCAATAGGAGGAAAAGGCATGCTGTTAAGTGGTGAGCATCGGGACACTTATGGTCCTGTCATGCTGGATGTGATCGGTCTGCGCTTGCAGGAAGAGGATATCAGAAGAATCCGTCATCCCCTGACGGGCGGTGTGATCCTTTTCGCCCGCAATTACCAGAGCCGTGACCAGCTGATCGCATTGACCGCTGAAATCAAGCGTGAACGTCCAGACGTCCTGATTGCCGTTGACCATGAAGGTGGCCGGGTCCAGCGTTTCCGTTATGACGGTTTCACCCGTCTGCCAGCGATGCGGATCCCGGGCGAGATGTATGAGAAAGATCCCAAGGCTGCCACCCGTGCGGCGGTCGCGACCGGTTATGTCCTTGCGGCGGAACTGCGCGCCTGTGGTGTCGATTTCTCTTTTACCCCGGTCCTTGACCTGGACTATGGCGTTTCTGCCGTGATTGGCAACCGTTCATTCAGCCGTGATCCCAATGTGGTCACTGTCCTTGCTCAGCACCTGCATTACGGTCTCTCCATGGCGGGTATGGCAAACTGCGGCAAGCATTTCCCTGGGCATGGCTATGCAACCGGGGATTCCCACACCGAGATTCCTGTCGACGACCGTGACCTGGAAACCATCCTGAAAGAAGACGCTTCTCCTTATGGTGCATTGGACATGACGCTGACCGGTGTGATGCCTGCCCATGTCATCTATCCGAAAGTCGACAGCCAGCCTGCCGGTTTCTCCAGAAAATGGCTTTCCATCCTACGCAACGACCTCGGTTTTGACGGGGTGATCTTCAGTGATGACCTCAGCATGGAAGGCGCCAGTGTGGCTGGGGGTGTCATCGACCGCGCCAATGCGGCATTCGACGCCGGCTGTGATATGGTGCTGATCTGCAATTCTCCAGACAAGGCTGATGAACTGCTGAGTGGTCTGCCATTGCGTTCCGATGAGGAAATGCGGGCACTGAGAAACCGCATGGACCGCCTTGTTCCAAAACAGCCGGCATTGGACTGGGACAGCCTGCAGGCTGAGGCACGCTACCAGCGCGCCAAAGCGATTGTTGAATCCATCGTTCCACAGTAAATACGCCTATGACCGATGCAGCCCAGGCGGATTCTCAACCAGAAACCACGGGGGATGCTGTCCCTGATGCCCAGCGTCAGGCATTGCTTGAGACGGTGCGGCAGCTGCCGCATCTCCCGGGCGTCTACCGTTACTTCGACGCGAAAGACCAACTGCTCTATGTCGGCAAGGCGCGTGATCTTGTCCGCAGGGTCTCTTCCTATTTCCTGAAAAACACACATTCTCCCCGGATTGCGTTGATGGTCAGCCGGATTGCACGGTTGGAAACGACCGTGACACGTTCGGAAATGGAAGCACTGCTGCTCGAAAGCAACCTCATCAAGACACTGCATCCGCGGTACAACATCATCTTCCGGGACGACAAGTCTTATCCCTATCTCAAGATTACCGGGGAAACTTTCCCCCGCATCGTCTATTACCGTGGTGCCGTCGACCGCAGGAACCAGTATTTTGGACCGTATCCCAGCGCCTATGCGGTGCGTCAGACCATCCAGATCCTGCAGAAGGCGTTCAAGCTCCGTACCTGTGAGAACAGCATCTTCAACAACCGCACCCGCCCGTGCCTGCTCTGCCAGATCGACCGGTGCAGCGGCCCCTGCACAGGCGTTGTCGATCAGGAGACCTATCAGCAGGATGTACATGATGCCGTCCGGTTCCTGAGAGGCGAGCATTCCGCCATCCTCGATGAACTGCAGGACAAGATGATGGCGCACGCGGAAAAACTGGAATTCGAGGATGCCGCCGCTATCAGAAACCGCATCATGGCGCTGTCCAAGATTCTTGAACAGCAGAGCATGGAGGCGGACAACCAGAGCGATGTCGATATCATCGCGGTCGTCATGAAAGGCGGGCAGGCCTGCGTCAATCTGGCGATGGTACGCGGCGGCAGGCATCTCGGTGACCGGGCGGTTTTCCCGGGCAATATGGCGACTGCTGTGCAGGGTGCGGACGATTCAGGGACATCTGATACGGACAACGGGGAGAATACATCATCACCATTCGCGGAAACAGACCAGCACGAACCGCAGGAAATCCATGTGCTCAAGGCATTCCTCGCCTTGCATTACATGGGAACCGCCATTCCATCCATTATCGTCTGCAATGTCCTCTTTGATGATCCAGCCCTGGTCGAGGCGCTTTCCACCGAGGCGGGACACCGTATCCATTTTGTCTTCCAGCCACAGGGACAGCGCCGTATCTGGCTGGAACTTGCTAGGAAGAATGCTGAGATC
>CAVJQJ010000069.1:0-2959 GCA_963651715.1 Anaerovoracaceae bacterium | reverse complement strand
GGATGTATCCAGTTTACCCTTGAGCTCAAGGAGCAGGCGTTCTGCGGTTTTTTTGCCGATACCGGGAACACGGCAGAGACGGGCGGTGTCCTGCAGTGCGACAACTTCCGCCATTTCCTTGGTGGAAATGCCAGAAAGCAGCGCCAATGCTGTGCGGGCACCCACGCCGGTGATCTTGATCAGCTGTCTGAACAGGATCCGTTCATCGGCTGTGCCAAAACCATACAGGACATGGGCATCCTCGCGGATGGCAAGATGGGTGAACAGCGTGACCTGCCCGCCAACAGACGGCAGGTTGTAAAAGGTGCTCATCGGCACATCGATCTCATAGCCGACGCCATGACAGTCCACGACAACCTGTGGTGGATTTTTCTCAAGCAGAATACCTTGAATACGACCAATCATCTCAAATCTCTTATCAGGATTCAGTTTCTGAAACCACCGCTAACGGATCAACCTCCCCCGACGGATCCGGAAGGAGCTTCGGTTGCCCAGCGAGGCGGCATTTTCCAATGCACAGACAGCATCAAAACCGTGGGCCTGACAGATGGCGGCACCGAGTGCATCGGAGGCATCGGGACCGGGGATCCCCGGCAGTGAGAGCAGGCGTTGCACCATGTCCTGCACCTGCTGCTTATCGGCCTTGCCATGTCCAACAATGGCCTGCTTGATCTGCAGTGCCGTGAATTCGTAAACCTCAAGCCCAGACGCAACCAGTGCGCTGATGGCGGCACCGCGTGCCTGTCCCAGCAGCAGTGTTGATTGGGGATTGACGTTGACGAAGACTTTTTCAATCGCGGCACAGTCAGGCTGATAGGTGCCGATAATCTCGGTGATGCCTTGGAAAATGGTTTTCAGGCGTGTTGGAAGCCCCGCGTCTGCTGGGGTTTTGACAGTTCCAGAGGCAATATATTCCAGTTTATTGCCGACCTTATGAATAACCCCGAAGCCCGTTGTACGGAGTCCGGGGTCAATGCCAAGGATTCTCATGATGGTACTCCTGTGGCAACCATGAGACGCATCATGAGAAAACCTTTACTGTTGAATCAGTGACGGAAGTGGCGGATTGCGGTGAATGCCATCGCAATACCATGTTCATCGGCTGCGTCGATGACTTCCTGGTCTCGGACAGAGCCACCTGGTTGGATAACCGCTTTCGCACCCGCTTCAGCAGCGATATCGAGACCGTCACGGAATGGGAAGAACGCATCGGAAGCGACGACAGAATCTTTCAGGGAAAGACCTGCCTGTGCGGCTTTCATGGTTGCTGTGCGGGCGGAATCCACACGGCTGACCTGACCGGCGCCGATACCCAGTGTCATGCCATTGCCACAGAAGACGATGGCGTTGGATTTCACGAACTTCACAATCTTATAGGCGAAGAGCATGTCATCGATCTGCTGCTGGGTAGGTGCAACCTTGGTGACGACCTGCAGTTTGTCTGCCATGGCTTTTGCGGTATCCGCAGACTGGACGAGGAGACCTCCGCCAACACGTTTCATTTCGTAGTTGTTGGTCTGTTTGCCCAGTGGGATTTCCAGCAGGCGGAGGTTTTTCTTGCGGTTGAAGACAGCTTTGGCTTCTTCGGTGAAGTGCGGAGCAATCAGGACTTCGACAAACAGCTTGGAGACTTCTTCAGAAGTGCGTGCATCCAGTTCACAGTTGAAAGCGATGATGCCGCCGAATGCTGCCTGTGGGTCTGTCTGGAGCGCTTTCTGGTAAGCATCGAGCATGTCCTTGCCGACAGCGACACCACAAGGGTTTGCATGCTTGATGATGACGCAGGCTGGTTCGTCAAAGCTCTTGACGCATTCCCAGGCCGCATCGGCATCTGCGATGTTGTTGTAAGAGAGTTCCTTGCCCTGGAACTGCTTATAGCCAGCCAATGCCCCGTCTGGCATGTTCTTTTCGCGGTAAAACGCAGCGGACTGATGAGGGTTTTCACCGTAACGCATATCCTGGACTTTTTCGAACTGGAGGTTCAGGATGGCAGGATAAGCCTGGCGGTTCTGGTGGCTCTTGTCGGTGTTCAGGCTGGACATGTAGTTGGCAATCGCACCGTCATAAGCGGCGGTGTGGGTGAATGTCTTGACCATCAGCTGGAAACGGGTTTCCATGGACAGGGTGCCATTGTTCTTCTGCATTTCTGCGATGATGTCTGCGTAATCCGCGGGATCGCAGACGACAGCGACATCTTTCCAGTTCTTGGAAGCAGAACGCAGCATCGCTGGTCCACCGATATCAATGTTCTCAATCGCATCTTCCAGTGTGCAGTCAGCTTTTGCGATGGTCTGCTGGAATGGATACAGGTTGACGACAACCATATCAATCTGGTCGATACCGTGTTCCTGAAGTGCTTTCATATGTTCAGGCAGGTCACGTCTGGCCAGGATGCCACCGTGGATCTTGGGATGCAGCGTCTTGACACGGCCATCCAGCATTTCTGGAAAACCTGTATGGTCAGCGACTTCAGTCACGGCGATACCGTTCTGCTGAAGCAGGGTTGCTGTACCGCCGGTGGACAGGATAACGGTGTCCATAGCAGCCAGTGCTTTTGCGAATTCAACAATGCCTGTCTTGTCAGAGACAGAAATCAATGCATATCGGGTCATGGTAATCAATCAATGTAAAAATCAAAAAAAGCCGTTACAGTGGGTCATGGTCCAGCAGGTCATGCTCGACCAGTTTTTTCCGGAGGGTGTTCCGGTTGATACCCAGCATTTCCGCGGCTCGGGACTGTACAAAACCCGCCTGTTCCATCACCACCATCAGCACCGGTTTCTCAACCGTCCTGATGATCATGTTGTAGACGTCGGTTGGTTTCTGTCCGTCCAGATCCTTGTAATACTCTAACAGGCTGCGTCTGACGACATCCTGAATATGTTCGCTACTCATCTATGCCTTTCTCTAACAGCCTGTGGTATCTGCCACTCAACGTTCAGTAAGATAAGAATTGGTA
>CAVJQJ010000068.1:0-3083 GCA_963651715.1 Anaerovoracaceae bacterium | reverse complement strand
GTCCATCCTGACCTGTGGAATGCCTTCGCCATTGACCTTGGCAACATCTTTCGCATTGGCGGCACCCGACATGAACGCAAACGCAACGGCTACAGCCAGTAATGATTTCTTCAACATGTTCAATTCTCTCCTCAAACGAGTTGGTACAGAATATCCAATCAATAAAAATGTAATGGTTTAATCATAGCATTCTGAAACAGAAAAAGCCCAGTCATCTTTCGACAACCGGGCCTTTTCAGTCACACTGTTACAACCAGCCCCCTTATTCAAAGGTAAAACGGATACCCGCCGAGACCTGATAGGTCGAACGGGTTGGGCTGCAGGTGGTGGTCAATGCTTCACCATAGGCAGACCAGTTCTTGCTCAGGTTATAGGTGCCACCCATCGCGTATTCGACCCAGGCGCCCCCCATGTCTTCGGTGTATTTACGGGACCTGCTGTCTTTTGCATACCGGACGGTGGATTCCGCATCCCACTCGTTCAGGACGGAGACCTTCGCAAAGAAGGAGCCTTTCTTGTCTGGATCTGCCCAGCCAGCGGCAACGCCCAGTCTACCGATGGTGGAGTTGATCCGGTCCTGTTTGACCTTGATACCATTGTTGGTCTTGTAGATTGCGCTGTCCAGTCTACCCAGCATAAATTCCGCCTGGGGTTCGACGTAGAAGCTGGTGTTCGCAATGCCGAATCGTCTGCCGTATTCGATGGATGCGGAGTAGCCGTTGTTGTCGAATGAGCCTTTGACTTTTTCACCACGGGCGTTCCGTAGATCATAGTCGGATTCCAGATGGTGATGTTTCAGGATGACGTCGACATACTGTCCGTCCTGTCCGATCCAGCCGCCGTAAACGCCGAAGGTGTAGTTCTTTTCGTCTGCAGAGCCGCGTTTAAGGCTGGGGTCGCCATCGGTGTAGCTGGCGGTGCCACCAATGTAGAAGTCGCCGATCCGATGGTCGGCACCGACCTGCAGTGTCTGGTAGCTGGTGTTCATGCTGCTGTACTGGGCATGACCAGCTGAGGTTCTTGCCCAGGCACCATCACTGTTCGGCATGGTGCGCAGGTCGCCCATGCGTTTGGAGACATCATTCATCTGTTCCCGGAACATCAGGAAGTTGTTGTTGACGGGGTTTTCCAGATCGCCCACTGTCGGGTTTTTCTTTTCCTGAACGTCGACGACGTTGCCGTTGGCATCTGTTTTGGCGGTGAGTTCCCCGGTGACATCGCCTTCAGCGACACGCACATTGAAGCCTTTCGCGTTTGGATCGGACAGGTTGTCCTTCACGACATCAATGACGTCCGCCGCATCCTGTGCGATTGTCCAGGAGGAGTTCCCCTTGAGCTGATTGGATGCTTTCTGACTGAGTGCCAGGTTGACGTTTCCGTTGCCGGTGATGGTGCCGACTGCGATCTGGCCTTTGTCTTTGCCGTTATCGGTGGTGATGTTGGTCTGGCCGGCGGTATTCAAGGTCGCCATGTCGAGTTTCGGTGAACCGTTCCCCATCTTGAAGGTGGTTCCCTTGGAACCGACATCGACATTGCCCAGCTTAGAATCCTGAGAGACCGTCAGGGACCCGCCATTGATGGCTGTACGGGACAGGCCTGTGTTTGTGCCAGCCGCCTGAGAGGCTGCGGTATCACCACTGGTGATCTGGTTGGCGTGCGATGTGGTTGATCCGATGTTCAGGACACCACCGTTGGTGCCGTCACCATTGGTGACGTTGCCCAGTTCTGAATCGCCTGTCAGGTTCAATGATCCGCTGGTGATATTGATGCTGCCGTTGGCGCCGCTGACATTCAACGCTTTGTTATTGTCCAGCGTGCCAGCTACCGCCAGATCCCCCCCAGTGACATTCAACGTACCATCGTTTGTTGCACTGGTCGCATCAACATCCGCAGTACCTGTCACGGTCATATCGCCACTGTTGGTGATGGTGGTTGCAGTTGTTCTTGAATCGTTGGCAGGACGTGACTTGCCAAACGAGATAGAGGGCATTACCGCACAGGTGAACAGCAACCAGCGAGGAAAACTCGCAAGCGGTGCTGCTCAGAAAAAATCACAGGAAAATGGATATGACAAAGACATCCATAACGGCATAGCATCTCAGATTGAGAACGCATGGAAATGGGCGGCTAAAGTCGGAAACTTCAATGACAAAACAAATGCACCGGGCTTTTCTATCGGAAGATATGTTTCCCCGATTTCAGTAAATGGCAAAGACGCATTTGCATTGATTACGACAAAAGAAGCAGATGGCGGAAAATCGAATAAGATTTATTCAGTAGAATTAATGAATGAAGCGAAGCTCGGGAGTACCTTGGGTAGACTTGCGAGCGATCCGCTTAGACGTACCCCCGTCCCGAACTCCACTAGTAAGGTGGATGCTGGAAACCAGCAACCGCTGCCACCTGACCTTAAAGCCATTATCTCTAAACTTTCTGGCGAGGTCAATACTCCTGAAGTATCTGTAAACAAAGAGGAAAATCAGGAATCTGCTGTTAAACATAAAGCAAAACCTGAAACACAGGAGAAAGCGGAAACAAAGGAACCAGAACAGCAGAAACAGGAACCACAGAAAGAGGAAACAGCAGACATCAAGCCTAATGATTCCCTGAATGGCAAGGATTATGAGAGCACCAGAAATGCAGTCAGCCTGATGCGTAAAGGTGAGATTGCTGTTGATGACCTGAAGCGTGTCGCACTTGAAGCACTGGACAATGAGGAATCCATCAAGGCAGGGCTGAACAAACTGACCATTGCAGAACTGAAGCCAATGGTGTCTTTCTACACCAGAGGGAAGAAGGCTGATTATGTGAACGCTGCTTATAACCAGTTGCTGTTTGAACTGTTGCCTCTTGAATCATTCTCTACTGTCTATGGCGGTGGGCAGACTTTCAGACAACAGTACACAGATAAGGTCAATTCACTTACTCAGGATGACATCAAGAAATATTCTGACAAGATAAAAGCAAGACGAAGTGCAAGAGAAAAGGCTTTGTCAAACCCTGAAACTCTGGATGAGTTCAGGACATTCAGAAGAATCAAGGGGTACGATGCTCTGACAAGCAAACAGAAAGCTGTCTATGAC
>CAVJQJ010000067.1:0-13900 GCA_963651715.1 Anaerovoracaceae bacterium | reverse complement strand
CAGTTCTGAAGGTGTTTTCTCACCATAGCTGTAAGCTTTTTGGAACCCCCAGCTAAGCTGGGGGGGTCTTATGACAAACAGAAGCGGCTCATCCAAACGGATGAGCCGCTTTTCTGATTGCGCATTCAGTCAATCATTCATTCAGATGAGCAGCATGCTCACGGGTCGCGAAGAACTGGACCTTAGGCCAGCGTTCCTGGGTCAGACGCAGGTTGACGCCGGAAGTTGCCAGATAAGTCATATTGCCAGCTGCGTCATAAGCCACATTGTGGGCCAATGCTTTTTCAAACTCATCCAGCATCTTGGAATCCTCAGCCGCTACCCAACGGGCGGTGCTGATGGAAGTGCTTTCGAACACAGCATCCACGCCATATTCATTCAGTAGACGGCTTGCAACCACTTCAAACTGCAGCATACCGACTGCTCCCAGAATCAAGTCGCTGCCCAGTACAGGCTTGAATACCTGTACCGCGCCTTCTTCACCCAGCTGCTGCAGCCCTTTATGAAGCTGTTTCACTTTCAGCGGATTACGGATGCAGACGCTGCGGAAAATTTCTGGCGCGAAATAAGGAATTCCTTTGAACTGCAGGGCTTCCCCTTCGGAGAAACTGTCGCCAATCTGCATATTGCCATGGTTTGGCAGACCGATGATATCGCCTGCGTAAGCCTCTTCCACCTGTTCGCGGTTGGATGCCATGAAAGTCACCACACTGGAAACCTTCACATCACGGTTCAGACGCAGATGCTTCAGTTTCATGCCCCGTTCAAAATGGCCGGAACACACACGCATGAACGCGATACGGTCACGGTGGGCTGGATCCATATTTGCCTGAATTTTGAAAACGAAGCCGGAGAATGCTTTTTCATCCGGCTTCACTTCACGCACTGTTGCATCACGGCCCAGTGGTGGCTGTGCCCAGTCGAGCAATGCGTTCAGGATTTCACGGACACCGAAGTTGTTGATTGCGGAACCGAAGAAAACCGGGGTCAGTTCGCCAGCGAGGAACTCATCCTGATTCCAAGGGTTCGAAGCCCCTTTCACCAGTTCAACTTCCATCTGCAGCTGTTCCATTTCCAGAGGGAACATTTCCATCAAACGTGGGTTGTCGATGCCCTTGATGACTTCAAACGTCTGGTCTGCTTTTTCATTACCTGCAGCGAAAAGCATGACTTCGTCGTTTAAAAGATGGTAAATGCCTCGGAAATTCTTGCCCATGCCGATTGGCCAGGTAATTGGCGCGCAACGGATTTTCAGCACCGTCTCAACTTCATCCAGCAGTTCGAGCGGATCTTTCGTTTCACGGTCCAGCTTGTTCATGAATGTCAGGATTGGCGTATTGCGCATGCGGCAGACTTCCAGCAATTTGATTGTCTGGGCTTCCACACCGTTTGCGGAGTCAATCACCATCAGCGCCGTATCCACAGCCGTCAGCACACGGTAGGTATCTTCAGAGAAGTCCTGATGGCCTGGGGTATCCAGCAGATTGATGATATGGTCACGGTATTCAAACTGCATCACCGAACTGGCGACCGAGATCCCGCGCTGTTTTTCAATATCCATCCAGTCGGATGTTGCATGGCGGTTGCTCTTTCTTGCCTTCACCGTACCAGCCAGCTGGATGGCACCGGAGAACAGCAGGAGTTTTTCAGTCAGGGTCGTCTTACCTGCGTCAGGGTGGGAGATAATGCCGAAAGTGCGGCGGCGTGCCACCTCACGGGCAATCCGTTTTGTCAGATTGCTGGTGGATTCCGCAACAGGTGTATCGGCAGAAGAAGAATCGGTCATAGCGTTTGTTTCAGCGTTTTCTGCCTGAACCTGACCAGGAAAATTTTTGATATCTGGCAGTGTTCAGACTCTTGAAAAATTAAATAAAGTATATAATTATAAATTGCTTAGGATTTCTGTTCATCAAAAATCACCACATGGGGGCGATTATGGATTCGACAGGGGTTACAAAGCAGAACAGTGCATACCGAGGACTGGGTCCCCTCGTAAATCCATCCAGAAAAAAATAACTGCTAACGATAAACGTTACGCTCTGGCTGCTTGATCAGCCTGCCCTGCACTGACTTGTTCCTGGGTCAGGCCGAAAGGCACGCAGGGTCATACACAGGAAACCGCTTTCAGCTGCGCTGCCGGGCTGAGGGTTAAATCAAGGCAGACCGCCTGAGCGGAGCGCGTCCGTCCGCGTCGTTCAGGTCAAATCAGTAGGCGAGGCTAAGTATGTAGAGCTGTCTGTAGAGGGCTTCTGGACGCGGGTTCAACTCCCGCCGCCTCCACCATCCGAATACCACGCCATGCGTTTAAAACGTGAGGCGTTTTTCGTTTAATTCATTATGGCTTGCTATGTTTAAACCTCTGCTGGGTTAACATAAATTAGTTCTAGTCGCTGTTCCTTTGGTTTTCTCCTTATAATTGAAACGTTATCAACCCCTTTTATCCCAGACGACTATGGCTGATTCTACCTGTTCTTCCTGTGGCGCACCGATTTCCGGTTCTGCATCAACCTGTCCATTCTGTGGCAGTCCTGTCCGTTCTTCTTCTGCATCCCGTCAGCAGGCTGAACCACCCCGTGTGGAAAGTCCTGTTGAAGAATCACAAGAAGACGAAACCGAAGTCACTCGGGCTCAGCCTCAGCGTAACATTACGCGCGAACAGATGATGGATCCTGTGAGCCAGCAGCAGGGTTTCCCTGGGGATATGCCTCAACAGGCAGGTGGACGCAGCCGTATGATGAAAATCATCATCCTGATTGCTGTTGTTGTTATCGCATTCTTCCTCTTCAGAGGCTGCAGTGGTGATGGTGACAGCAGTGCGCCGAAGACTAAGAATACTACCCAGCAGACCACCAATGCGCCTGCACCAAATGGTTCCATCTCGGTGGGGACCGGGCTTGATGGTAATCAGGCCGCGATGGCAGATAGTGGTGATGCAAATGCGCTCTACACAAGCATGAAACAGCAGGCAAACACGGCCAACAAGCGCTATGCCGCAGCATGGCGGATGATTCCATCCGATATCCGCAGTGAGCTCCAGCAATCCATCAGCGCCCTGCCAAAACAGGTCGATGCGAAATGCAAACGCCTCGCAAAACAGTACATGACCTCAAACGATGATATGGAACGCCGTGCGATTTACCTGAAATGCAGTATGGACCATGAAAATGTCCTGAGTGAAGGTATTGAACGTTATGCCCGTGACTACAGAAACGGCAGTGCGGGTGATTTCCTGGATTACACTCACGCACGTGAACTGGTGTCCCGCAATTGGGTTTACCGGTAACATCTGATTCGATAAAAAAGAAAAGAGCCGCACGTGAACAGTGTGGCTCTTTTCTTTTGTGAATGGTTTGGAAACAGTCATCAAAAGCTGACAACACTCAGTCATCAGCTTTAAATCGGCCAGATTCAGGGATTACTCGACTTTTGATTTTTCACGCAGGCCACGCAGATACTGGGCAAATCTTTCCTGTTCGAAAGTGCCCTTGATGCGGTCTTTCATCTGGTCGTAGGTTGGCAATGATTTGGATTCAACCAACTTGATGACATGGAATCCGAACTGTGACTGGACAGGTGCGGCTGTCGTCTGACCTTTCCCCAGTGCCATCATTGCATCTGCGAAAGGCTTCACATAGGTTGTTGCCGGTGCCCAGCCCAGATCACCACCGTTTGCTTTGGAACCATCCAAGGATTTGGTGGAAGCCAGCTTTTCGAAATTACCGCCTTTGTTCAGTTGCGCAATGATGTCTTTTGCTTCAGCTTCGGTCTTCACCAGGATATGTTTTGCGTGATACTGTTTGCCTTTGTTTGCTGTGTTCCAGGCGTCATACTGGGCTTTCACTTCCTTGTCGGTGACAGGATTGCGTTTGAAGTAATCTGCCGCCAGCGCCTTTTCAGATGCCTGCAGCCGGGCAGCATCCATGAATGCCTTATAATCCGCTGTCTTGTTCAGTCCCTGTTTTTCAGCTTCCTGAACCATCACTTCATCCATGATCAGCTTGTCTCTCACCTGCTTGCGGAGTTCAGGGGAATCTTTGGCACCGCGTTCGACCAGCGCCTTCACAATCGCATCGGATTTTTCCTGAGGAATGCCCTTGCCATTCACTGAGGCAATGTCCTTGGCGAATGCTGTTGTGGACATCAAGGCGAGTGCAAGCGCACCGAGAACAAATGATTTTTTCATGGGACACCCCGTTAACCTGTTGACGAAAACTTCAACATACCATGAATTCAACAGGCATAGGCAAAATAGGCCGTAAAGCAGGCATAAAAAATCCCCAGACACAATGTTCTGGGGATTTTATTGAGATGGAATCAGTAGAAGGTTTATTCGACCTTTGCCTTTTCACGGAGGGCGCGGACATACTGACCGAATTTTGCCTGTTCCATATCAGCTTTCAGGCCATCTTTCACCTGTTCAAACTTAGGTGGGGTGAAATCACGGGATTCAACCAGTTTGACGACAACGAATGCACCGTTGACTGGCGCAGTGATTGTCTGGCCGTTTTTCAGCTTGGACAGCGCATTGCCCAGACCGCTCTTTGCTGGAACCCAGCCGAGATCACCGCCATTTTTGGCCGCGGATTTGTCCAAGGACTTGGATGCAGCCAGTTTTTCAAAATTACCACCTTTACCCAGCTGGGCAACGATGTCTTTCGCTTCTGCTTCAGTCTTCACAACAATCTGCTTTGCGTGATATTCCTTGCCTTTTCGGGCAGCAACAACCTGATCGTATTCAGCTTTCACATCCTTGTCGGAGACAGGATTCTTTTTGACGAAATCCTGGATCAGTGCCTGTTTCAGAATGCCGCGACGTGCGTTTTCCAGATTCTGTTTCACTTCAGCGCTGCTGTCGAGCCCTTTCTTCTGGGCTTCCTGAACCATGATTTCATCCATGATCAGATCTTCCCGGATACCCTTGCGGAGTTCAGGGGTGTCCTTCGCACCACGCTGGGAAACCAGCATCTTGATGATGCTGTCGGATTTTTCTTGAGGAATGCCCTTGCCATTAACGGTAGCGACATCTTTAGCAAATGCGGTTGCACACATCAGAGACAGTGCAGTGGCACCGATAACGAGAGATTTTTTAAACATAGGTATTCAGGATAATAAGTTAACGTAATGCCCACTATACAATGAAAACAAAACAGTGGATTCCGTTTTTGCAAAAAGTTGCAAATTCACCTGCCTTCAAATGTCCAAATCAGGTATCTTTCGTAAAGTGGACAGAAAGCAGACAGTACGTAATGCACATCCTTAAAAGTCTCATCAGAATCATGCTCATGGCAGCTTTCTGTCTGGCAGGCATCAGCGCACCTGCATCCGCCTCGAATCCCGCTGATCCCAACAAGATCCTGCATACCGTTTTCACTGCACAAGAAACCGGGTTTGACCCAGCCGTTGCCAGTGATCTCTATTCCTCGCAGGTTATCCGCTCTATCTACGAACCGCTTTTCACATACGATTATCTCGCACGTCCTTTGCAACTCGTGCCCGAGACTGCGGCAGCTATGCCTGATATCTCGGCAGATGGCAGAACCTATACCATCACCATCAAGAAGGGCATCTATTTTGCCAACGATCCCGCTTTTGGCGGCCGGCATCGTGAGCTCACTGTTGCCGACTATATCTACGCCCTGAAGCGCCTTGTCGATCCAAATGTCCGCTCATCATGGGGATGGCTTCTGCAGGGCAAGATTGTCGGGCTTGATGCACTTGCAGACCGTGCCCAGAAAACAGGGCGTTTCGACTACCGTACCCCGATAGCCGGACTTGAACAGGTCAACCGCTATACTTTCCGTATCCGTCTGGTCAAACCCGATTACAGCCTGCTCCATATCCTTGCCCATTATCCAACATCTGCAGTGGCGCATGAGATTGTCGAACGCTACCACGACCGGAACGGGCAGATCATGGATCACCCTGTCGGCACTGGTCCCTATCAGCTCGAAAGCTGGCAGCGAGGTTCCCGCATCGTCCTTGTTGCCAATCCCATCTACCGTGGTTTCATCTGGAATTTCGAGGCAGGCGATGATCCTGAAGACCAACGCATCGTCTCTGAAATGCAGGGTAAAGCCATGCCTCAGATCGGCAAGGTCCTTATCGATGTCATTCCTGAAGACCAGTCCCGCTGGCTCGCTTTCCAGAATAAGGAAATCGACCTTTTCAGTCTGGAAGGACCACTCGCCCCTCGGGCGCTTTCCGATGGACAGCTCCTGCCAGAACTCGCCGAGCAGGGCATCCGTCTCTCCCGTTATGTCGAACCCGAACTCACCCAGTTCTACTTCAATATGAAAGACCCTGTTGTCGGCGGTCTTTCCAATGAGAAAATTGCACTGCGTCGGGCCATCATCATGGCGCACAACGTGCAGGAGGAAATCGATGTTGTCTGGAACGGGCAGGCGGTTCCGCTCCAGTATCCGATTCCACCTGGTGTTGCAGGTTATAATGAAAACCATCACGGTATCGCTGACTACGAACCTGACACCGCCAACGAACTCCTCGACCGGTACGGCTACACCAAAGGTGCAGATGGTTACCGTCGTCAGCCAGATGGGTCACCCCTCACCATTGTCTTCTCAGCGCGGGCAGATTCCACCGGTCAGCAGCAGCTCGAGATGTGGAAGAAGACATTTGACAGTCTGTCTATCCGTATGCAGGACGACCGCCGTCCATTTCCTGACCTTATCAAGGCAGAGAAACAGTGCCAGCTCATGATGCGGGAAATGGTCTGGATTGCTGATTATTCTGATGGTGGCAACTTCATGCAGCTCTTCTACGGACCACATATCGGTCAGAGCAACCATGGCTGTGTCAGCATTCCTCAGTTCGACCGCCTCTATGAAGAAGCCGCGACATTGCAGGATGGTGAGGATCGCGACCTTCTCTACCACAGGATGGCACGTATCCTTGAGGTGTATACTCCAACAGGTATGGGATACGCCCGCTACCGCAATATGCTGCTCCAACCGTATGTCATCGGCTATAAAAAGCATCCTGTGATGCACAATGAATGGTTTTACAGTGATATTGACAACAGTAAAAGGTGATATCGCGCCAGTAACAGGCTATCATTCAAGTTCCAAACTTAATATCGTGATGAATCTATGAAAAAACGAGTTCCTGCCATGAAAACCCTGCTGTGTTCAGCATTGATGGCATTGGGGGTATCCTTCGCTGCTCCTGCGATGGCTGAGCGGCCAGTCCTGCCGCTTCCAGCTGCGGGAGAGATTGAATCCCAGTGCGATGCACAGATCAAGGACCTGCAACAGGGGGTGAAAGATTTAGGCGACCTGCCGGTTGAGACAATCGAAGGCGCAGACGCATTCCTGCGCGGCTGGAACCGACTCCAGATGGGTATCGAAGACCTGGACGGACCGATGAGTCTCCTTGGTCAGGTCTCCCCAGATGCAGAGGTGCGGAAACAGGCAAATGCCTGCTCAATCAAGACCCAGCAGTTCATCACCGATGTCTATCAGAACGAGAAGCTCTACCGCAACATGCGTGTGACCCGCATCAACGACGATGAGGAACGTAAACTCCGTCAGGATGTCGTCAGCGCATACGAGGATGCCGGGATTTCCCTCACCCCAGACAAACGCCGCCGTGTCGGTGCCATTATTGAACGTCTGGCTCAGATCGATCAGGAATTCAGCAAGAACATCCGTGAAAATCCAGCCCGTGTCTCCATGACCGCTGCTGAACTCGACGGCATGCCACCGGAATATCTCAACCGGTTGCAGAAAGATCCCAAGACTGGTAACTATCTTCTCGGTTTCTCTTATCCAGAGTACCTGCCGTTCATGCAGTATGCGAACAATGACAAGGCCCGTGAGAAATTCCGTTTCGCCTTTATCAACCGAGGGACACAGGCCAATATCAAGCTTCTGCAGGAAGCCGTCAAGTTGCGCCATGAAATGGCTGTCATCGAAGGCTACCGCAGCTACGCTGATTTCGCGCTTCGCCGCAGAATGGCGAAGAAGCCGGCCGTTGTCGACCGTTTCCTCGATGATGTCCAGCAGGTCGTGACAGAAACCGAAAAGGTCGAACTCCACGACATCAAGGCATACAAGGCAAAAGTCACCGGTACCGCCAACGCAGACCTTCATCACTGGGATATCAACTACTGGCTCAACCGCTACAAGGAAAACCGTTTCGGTGTCTATGCAAACAACCTGCGCCGCTACTTCCCAACCCAGCCATCTGTTGAATGGGCGATGGGCATTGCGGGTTCGCTCTACAACCTTGAATTCCACAAGGCAAGCGTGCCAACCTGGCATGAGGACGTCCAGTACTATGAAGTCATCGACAAGAAAGACAAGAAAGTCATTGGTGGCATCTATTTCGACCTCTTCCCCCGTGATGGTAAATATGGTCACGCCGCATCGTTCCCGGTTCAGGGGGCAAGCACGCTTGAAAAACGTCTGCCGATTTCTGTCCTCGTCACCAACTTCAGCCGCGATGGACTCGACCGGGGCGAATTTGAAACACTGCTCCATGAATTCGGTCATGTCCTGCATGGTGTCATGTCCAAGACGCGCTTTGTTGAACAGTCCGGCACCAGTGTCGAACGCGACTTCGTAGAAGCGCCTTCCCAGATGTTTGAAGAATGGGCATACGATCTCAATGCGCTCTCAACATTGCCGAAATATACACATGGCAACACGCCGCAGATGACCAAGGACCTGCTCAAGCGCATCAATGAAGCCCGCAAGTTTGGCCGTGGCATCTTTTACTCCCGCCAGACCCTCTATGCGAAATACGATATGGCACTCTACAGTGAACCCAATGCAGATGTCATGAAAACATGGGATAAGCTCGAAAGCGCAACGCCGCTCGGTCATGATGCCGGCACTGAGTTTCCAGGGCAGTTCGGTCACATCATTAGTGGCTATGCTGCCGGTTATTATGGCTACATGTGGTCCAAGGTCCTGGCGCTCGACATGCTGTCCCGTTTCAACGGCAGACTCATGAACCCAAGTGTCGGCCAGTTCTACCGCAAGACGATTCTTGAACGTGGCAGTGAACTGTCAGCAGACCGTATGGTCCGTTATTTCCTCGGCCGTTCTCCAGACAGTGCGGCTTTCTATGAGGATCTCAGCGGTCTTGAAAGAAGAAAATAACAGGAGCCAAGCCACCCTGTCGGGGCAGGGTGGTCAGTCCGCAAGATGATAGCTTATCTGGTCCGACGCCTGTGGCAGATGGTACCAACCCTTCTGGGTGTCCTGCTGCTGGTGTTCTTTCTCTTCAACTGGGTCGGCGGCGACCCAGCCTATGTCCTTGCGGGCAAAATCTCCAATCCTGAGCAGATTGCCAACATCCGTCATCAGCTCGGGCTCGATGAACCTATCTATGTCCAGCTCTGGATTTTCATCAAACAGACTCTCTGCTTCGATTTCGGCAGCAGTTGGAGCACAGGTGAGGCGGTTTCCGACATCATCCTTTCCCGTCTGGGACCATCCCTGACATTATTGGTGCCGCTCACCATCCTTGAAACGGTCATCGCGGTTGCGCTGGGGCTTGCTGTTGCCTATGTCCGCGGTTCTTTCACCGATCGCACCATCATGATTGTCTGCACCATCGGTATGGCGGTCAGTATCCTCGTCTATATCATCGTTTTCCAGTACTGGCTCGCCTACAAGCTCGGCTGGTTCCCGGTGCAGGGGTGGGATGGCTCCTGGCTCAAGTCTCTTAGGTACGCTCTGCTCCCGATTATCATCCTGCTCGTTGTCAGCATTGCGCCGAACCTGCGTCTCTACCGGACCTTCATGCTTGATGAACTGGGTCAGGACTACGTCCGCACTGCCCGTGCAAAAGGTCTCCCTGAAAAACGCATTCTCTGGGTTCATGTCCTGCGTAATGCTGCTATTCCGATTGTCACCTATGTCATGTCCAATCTGCCATCATTGCTTGTTGGGGCATTTCTGGTCGAACGTTTCTTCTCTATCCCGGGCATCGGACGTGAAATCATCCTTGCCGTGGAACGCAGCGACTTTCCTGTGGTGAAAGCCATCACCATCTATGTCGCCATTGCCACGATGGTCTTCAACCTGCTGGCAGACCTGCTCTACCAGAAAATCGACCCTCGGGTCCGGCTGCAATGAGTACCGCGCAAGACATATTATCAGAACCGTCTGACAGTCTCTGGAGACTGGCATGGAAGCGGCTCAGGGCAGACAGGGTCGCCATGGCATCCATGGCAGTTGTCGGGCTCTTCATCGCTATGCTCCTGCTTTCCCTTTTCGGGTTCATTGCCTCAGATTGGGAAAAGGAAGCCGGCGTGCATTACGCTCCACCACATTTTGTCGGGGCAGGGACAAACGTCAGCCAGGTAGACGGACGTGCTGTCAGGCAGGTCCCTGAAAATCCCCGCGACCCATTGCGACTTGTTATCCGACAGCTCCGTAAAGATATTCAGGAGCAGCGCCCATCCGGTGCTGCCGCTGTTCAGGATTACGGTATCAAAGATCCACTTCAGGCAGATCTTGATGCTATCCATGCTAAACAGCAGGCAAAGGGCGTGAAACAACAGGCAACCCGCGAACCTACACTGCTTTTCGGGGCAGACAAATGGGGACATGATGTCATCAAGAAAGTCATCAAAGGTTCTGAAACCTCCATCGTGGTTGGATTGGTTGCCGCACTTGTTGCCACTTTCATCGGCACGGTCCTCGGTGCACTTTCAGGCTATTTCGGTGGTTGGCTGGATGATTGCCTGAACTGGTTCTACAACGTTTTCACCTCGATTCCGTATCTGCTGCTCATCTTGGCTGTTGCCGCTGTGCTCCAGAGCAAAGGTATGGTCACCATTATCCTTATCCTCGGGCTTACGGGGTGGACAGGCGTTTTCCGTCTGGTGCGTGCCGAATACATGAAACACCGTGAACGTGAATACGTCATGGCGGCTGGGGCAATCGGTGCCTCCAACTGGCGACGTATGTTTGTCCATATCTTTCCCAACATCAGCCACATCCCGCTCGTCCAGTTCTCGCTCATGTCCGTTGGCTTCATCAAATCTGAAGTCATCCTGAGTTTCCTGGGGTTTGGTGTCCCTGTCGGCACGGTATCATGGGGCAGTATGCTCAACGAAGCGCAGAACGAACTTATCCTTGGCAAATGGTGGCAGCTTGCCGCTGTCACTGTTGCCATGGCAGTGCTCATCACCGCACTTTCCCTTTTCACTGATGGACTGCGTGATGCACTTGACCCTAAACTCAAACAGGGGGATTCATGAGCGACAGCGACGATATCCTCCTCAAGGTCCGCAATCTGCATGTCTCATTCCGGTCAGGACGCAACACCTATACCGAAGCCGTCAAAGGCATCTCATTCGATGTGCCTGTCAGCCGCACCGTTGCCTTGGTGGGGGAGTCAGGCTCTGGCAAATCCGTGAGCGCACTTGCTGTCATGGGACTGCTCCCGACCGATATTGCACGTATCGATGAGTCCTCATCCATTGTCTTCGATGGACAGGAACTGCTCACGATGAGCATGGCAGAGCGACGCAGGCTCTGTGGCACCGCTGTTTCGATGGTCTTTCAGGATCCCATGTCATCGCTCAATCCCGTTTTCACCGTGGGTTACCAGATTGGCGAAGTGCTGCAGCTCCATAAAGGCATGGACAAGTCACAGGCAAGACAGCGTGCTATTGAACTGCTTACGGAGGTTGGTATTCCTGAACCCGAACGGCGGATTGACGCTTATCCGCATGAACTTTCTGGTGGACAGCAGCAACGCGTCATGATTGCCATGGCAATCGCCTGCGAACCGCAGCTTCTCATCGCTGATGAACCTACTACAGCGCTCGATGTCACTGTCCAGCGCCAGATTATCCGTCTCATTCAGGAACTGCAGAAACGCCGCCAGATGGCTGTTCTCTTTATCACCCATGACCTGCAGCTTGTCTCTGAAATGGCAGATGATGTCATTGTTATGCGCTATGGTGATGTGAAAGAACAGGCAACCGCTGAACAAGTATTCACTCAGCCGAGCCATCCCTATACCCGGGCACTCATGCTCTGCCGTCCACCGATGGACAGCAGACCACTGCACCTGCCCGTCATCGATGACATTATCCAGTCAGGTGGACAGATACCGTCATCACTGGGCGAACGCATCCGTGGCTATCAACCTGATGATGAAATCATCCTTGATGCACGCCATATCTGCAAAGATTTCATCGTCAAGACAGGATTCTTCCAGAAAAAGACATTCCATGCGGTGAAAGACGCTTCCTTCAAGCTTCCCCGTCAGAAAACACTCGGCATCGTGGGCGAATCCGGTTCTGGCAAGACAACTCTTGGTCTCACCGTCATGCGGCTGCATCAGGCAACCAGCGGTCAGGTCATTTTCGATGGCAGGGATATCCTTGCCCTGAGTGAGAAAGACTATCTGCCCTATAAGCGGCGTATACAGGTCATCTTCCAGAATCCCTATGCTTCGCTCAATCCCAGATTCACCATTGGGCAGATCCTCATCGAACCGATGAAACTCCACCACATCGGTGAGACTGATGGTGACCGTAGGGACCTTGCCCATGACTGGCTCAGGCGTGTCGGTCTGCCAGATGCCGCTTACCAGCGTTATCCGCATGAATTCTCGGGGGGGCAGCGTCAGCGCATCGCCATCGCCAGATGCCTCACTATGCGTCCTGAAGTCCTGCTCTGCGATGAATCCGTTTCTGCACTTGATGTCTCCGTTCAGGCGCAAATTCTCAATCTGCTACAGGATCTGCAGGACGAATTTGGTCTCTCATACCTCTTTATCTCACATGATCTTTCTGTCGTGAAATACATGGCTGACCAAGTCATGGTCATGCGGGACGGTGAGGTGCTCGAGACTGCGGATGCCGATGATATCTTCCGAAACCCACAGCACCCCTACACCCGTGAACTGCTTGCTGCCATCCCGCAGGATAGATACCAGATGCGGTAACGGTTTTCCGTGAAAAAAGCCACAACTTCCCGTCTTATGGTTTTGCTGTCTGAGTAGGTGAAGGTGAAAAAAGAATACCTCTTGCACTATCAATAAATCCAGAAAAACATGCGTAAAAACGATTATTTTTCTGGAAATAGCCACGATATGTTGAAAACATCATAAAAATGATTTCCAGGGTGTTAGAACGTAGCGCTGTTTTTATTCTAATCTAGATAAAGGTTTTTTCGAGGGGCCGTGATTCACGACTGCTTGTACAAGTCTTCAGGTTGAGAAATGGGTACTTTATCGGTAACATTGTCACTGATGGTTTGCTCGTAGAAAAAGGGTCATGCTGTTCTGTTTCAGGTTAGGGCGGTGTTGGCATGATTCATCGGATTCAAAACCGGGAGGGCGTGTGTTTTCAGATCTCAATGCATTGCTGGTCAGACAGTTTGAAATTGTTAAGGGCGATGGAGGTGGTGTCCGCGAGCCGGATTTCAGAAAGCTGGAGGATCAGATTGCACAGCTTGTACGTAAGAATCGGGCGCAGGCAGCGTATTTCTGTGCTGTCAGTGAGAATCTGTATGGCAAGTCTGAAAAGTCAGTGTCAGCGAGCCGGTCTGCCATGAAGCGCCTGGAAGCAGGGGGTAATCCCATTACGGTTATCAAGGAACTGCTGACAGAAGTCCGGCAACTGTTTCTGGGACGGTATGATTATCCCCAAAGGCTGTTGAATGATGTGATGCGCAGTCCAGCGGATTATCTTGCGATGATCAGCGGTGATTTCCGGCAGTGTGTTTTCCCGAAAAAGAAACCGAAAACAGATAAAAGCGGTGTGTCTATCTGGGTTTCTCCCAGACTGAATCGGCCTTATGTGGATCTGAGCAAATGGACACCCCGCCCCGTTTCGCCTGAAAAACCTGTTGCAGCTAAACGCAAGACGGAACTGACTGACGATGAGCTGGATGATTTGATGAGGCAGATG
>CAVJQJ010000066.1:1726-2748 GCA_963651715.1 Anaerovoracaceae bacterium | reverse complement strand
AGCACAGTCGCCTGACATTCGTTGCTTTTTCCAATTCTTCCACAGCTTTACCTTTTAGATATTTGAAAACAGAAAAGCCAACAGTTGGGAGCTGTTGGCTTTTTGCTTTTAACAAAATGTCCGGTAAGTATCAGGACAAGCTCAGATCCGCACGGACAGATGCCAGGACATCATTGCCGCCGATCACAGCCTTGTAGTTGTACTTGTCGATTTCCAGTGCAGCCTTACCTTCGATGTACAGTTTGATGTACAGCACTTCGAATTCTGTTTCTGTGTCGGTGGTAGAACCGACTTCGAAAGAACCCAAAGAGACATTCTTAGGAACCAGCTTCATCGTTGCACGGACGCCCTTGGATTCATAAGTACCATTGGCGGCGTCATACACCTGCTGGGAACCTCGGACATCAACGGTATGCGATTTCTGCGCTGCCAGCTTGATGGCCTTGCTTTCAATGGTCCGCCAGGTGAAGGTGGTGCTCATCGAACCGAAATGCCCAAGAATCGGACTTTCGACCTCCCCGGCAATGCCAGCGCCGGAGATTGTAGACTTTTAAAGACAAACATAACAATCCTGGAGTTGAATCTTGTTAAGACCGCCCTCTTACAAAAGGATTAGTGTGTTTTTCGAATCCAATTGTCGAAATTTCCCCATGCCCAGGAACAAAATGAACATCGTCTGGAAGGGTGTAAAGATTGTCCTGTATTGATTTTTCTAGAGACTCAAAGCTACTCCCTGGAAGGTCTGTCCGTCCAACAGAACTCTTGAACAGCACATCCCCAGAAATCAAAACCTTGGTAGGAGCATGGTAGAAAGCAACATGCCCCGGGGTATGACCAGGACAATGGAATACCTGCAATGTTTCATTTCCAACCGTTACAGTGTCCCCCTGATTCAACCATCTATCTGATGTGAACGATTGGCTTTGTGGAGTACTTGCAGTATATGGGCGGAGAGTACTCAGCATCTGAAGGAGAGGTTCATCTTTCTTATTTGGGCCTTCAATAGGAACATTGTATCGGTC
>CAVJQJ010000066.1:0-1672 GCA_963651715.1 Anaerovoracaceae bacterium | reverse complement strand
GATCTTGATGCCCATGCGTAATCAAGATTTTCTCCAGAATAACCCCCTGCTTTTCAATCTGTTCCGCAATCCGATCAATGTCACCACCTGGATCAGAAACAGCCGCTTTATTTGTATTTTCGTCCCACATCAACGTACAGTTCTGCTGCAACGGTGTGACTGGGATAATGAGGTATCTCATGGCAACTCCTGAAAAGTAATCTTTACTGTTATCATCGTCTGTCAATGCAGAACTTCGCAATTATAGTATTTTGTATAGGGTGATTGATGGCTATACCACAGGAAATATGACATATCTGTCACTATCAAAATTCTAATTTGTGCTTTTTCCTATACCTATCCAATGATGAGGTCAACAACATTCTGAAAGCAATGTTATATTAACAGGGGATAGCTTTTTACTGGATAATCCAGTACTAGAGTCACTGATAGTCACCAAGTCCCCCAAAGGAAGGAAAATGATTGATTCAAACCTCGTTGAGAAATATTGTCGAGAAAACGGACAATTCCGAACGGAGTATGATCAGATTCTCAGTCTGGTGACACCTACTTTCAAGTTTTCCTCACCTCATCATCCTATTGTCGGACAGGTGACAGTCTTAGAAAATGTCGTCAAAGTGGTTTTCTATAACGAAGATTTCCAGAAGACACTTGAAGCGAAAATCCCTCCCTCTCTTTTTATCTCACTCCAGAAAAATCCATCTACCTGTTGGGAAATCAGTGATTTGGAAGATTGTGCTGTTTTCTGGAAAACTGTGAATGAGACGATTCTTGCTGTACCTCCAGATACATTCAAACCTGTAGATAAAATAACATCAGGACAATCTGAACTGGATGACCGGATTTATGGACCAGTTTTTGAAAATGAAGGCAAGAACTGGCGGGCAGATGATTTCAACCCTGACCATGATGCAGATGAATCAACCCAGTCCCAGTTGATGCGGAAAGTCAGTCATGGCTGGCAGATATACCGACAGCGTCAGGATACCTTATGGAATGGGATGTGTGCCGTTACCGGTATCACGAATCCTGCCCTGCTTCGTGCGAGCCCTGCAAAACGTTGGGATGAATGTGATTCTGGCGCCGAACGTTTGGATCCTTATAACGGATTTCTTCTTTCTGTTGGCCTTGATGCTCTTTTCGATGCGGATCTGATTTCGTTTACTCCTGACGGAGACATTATGGTCTCTCCTAGTCTCACGGATGAGGATTTAGCTTCTGCTGGCATTACAGACACAATGTACCTAAAAAAGGTCTTTCCCAAGAACCTGCCTTATCTGAATGTTCAACGTAAACGCTTTTTCATCAAATGTGGGAAAGCAGGTGAAAAAATGCGCGAAGAAATGAATAGCGTAAAAAGCCGATACATTGCCACGCTTGCTTTGGATGGACAGAAGATTTCTATTCCAACATCATCCAGATTTGTCAGAAACAGTGAGCATATGGAAATTCTGCTCACTGAATATCTCACAGGATTATGGCTGCAATTGCCACCAGACATCCGAAAGCAGGTTAATAACAACGAATGCGTACAACTCAGTCAATTTTCAAAGGGTTTGGTTTGGTTCGATGATGAAGCCTGCCAAACAGACAGCAAAGAAATTGCATTTGATCTGATGTCGAATGTCATCGGGAAAGTTTACAATATTGTTGAACCGCTTTTGAATAGCGT
>CAVJQJ010000065.1:0-10144 GCA_963651715.1 Anaerovoracaceae bacterium | reverse complement strand
ATTCTTTTCCAAGTAACCAATCGTCTTGATTGGCATGCCATGCCAGAGCTGCATAACGGTATGGTTCTTCGCTGAGACTAGATGCTGAAAGTCATTGAACGTATTCAGCACGATATATTTCGCTCTCAGGAGTTTCCAAGCTGCCGCCCAAGAAAATACCCATTTAGACGGAACGTCCCATCCCCAGTCCTGCTCCCCAGGTCTGAGCCAGACCATATCCCATCCTGCAGGATGGTTTTCTTTGATGTATTCATAAAGACATTTTGGATTGTCTGAATAACCTGGCGAACTGAAAAATACGATCTCTTTAGCATTTTTTGGAATGATGCCATCAATCAGCCGGATCAGTGAACGGAATTTCAACGGAGTCCGGTTCAGTCTCAGGACAGTTTTCCCGAACAGCTTGAAGTATTTATGACGACCATCTCCTGATCTTTCTGATGAAAAGATATTCCGCAACTTTGAAAAAAATCTATATTTTGTGAAGCCCTGGGTAATTCTTTTCCGATAGTCCCTTCTTTCCCGATGATTGAAATAACGGTAATCCAAGCCATCCCCACGCGACATGAGCATGACACGCTGCATTTCCTCGTAGTATTCCTTCTTGAAATCATTGTGAATACGCTGAAAAAAGAAGTCACACCCATAATAAGCACTCAGGTAGAAGTACTCCTTAACGTCCTCGGTGAAAGCTCCGTTTTCTATCAAGATTTCCCTTGCCTGTCTGCGCCTGTACAGATAATTGATCATCGAACGCTTGCCGATGTTGGTCGATGAGCCTGCAGCATCCAGACGATAGAAGTACAATGGCTTGGGAATGTGATAGAGTCTTTCTGCCTTTGAGAGAATCTCTGCATTCCATGGCTGGTCCTGATAGGCACCTAGATTGTCTTCACGCATCCGGATACCCTTCTGTTTCAGGAAAGACATCCTGTACAGCTTGTGCCATGGATAGGCCGGTTTATGGATGATTGATGGAGAGGACTTCAAGGTAAAAAATCCATCCTCATCCTTTTTCACATTGGCTGCGTAATTGAAGCGTCGATAGATTTTGTTGATGGAATCGTCAATGAACATGTAGTCGGATATCACAACATCAGCCTGTGTTCTGACAGCTGTATCATAGAGGGATTCCATCATATCTTCCGCGATGTAATCGTCCGACTCAACAATCGCGATGTATTCACCTGTTGCAACATCCAGTCCATAGTTGATACCACTGGCATATCCACCATTCTTTTTATGAACAGCGATTACACGACTGTCTTTTGCGGCATATTCATCAACAATGGCAGGAGAATTATCTGTTGAACCATCATCGACCAAGATGATTTCAAGCTCTTCCATTGGCTGTCGAATAATGGAATCAAGACATTCACGGAGATATTTCTCTGTGTTGTAGATGGGGATGAGGATGGATACCTTCGGCTGATTCATGACGTCTCTCAGTCTTTCTTTCCTGCCAAGGTGTTTTCCCATCCCCAGGCACTTGAGACAGAGTCTGTCAGTGTCTTTTCAGGAGACCAGTTGAGGGTTGTCTTTGCCTTGGTGTTGTCTGCGATGAGTACCGCAGGATCACCGGGTCTTCTCGGTTCTTCAGTGACTGGGATTTTCTGTTGGGTGACCTGTTCACAGACAGCGAAGACTTCCCTGACGGTACTGCCGTCATTGGCGCCGAGATTGAAAGCAGTTGTTGGATTGCCTTCTTCCAAGTATTCGAGTGCTTTGATGTGTGCCCACGCAAGGTCTTCGACATGGATGTAATCGCGCACACAGGTGCCGTCTCTTGTGTCGTAATCTGTACCGAAAAGCTGGAAGACTTTTTCTGAATTGCCTGCCGCTTTCAAAATGTTCGGGATGAGGTGGGTTTCGGGTTCATGCCATTCGCCGATTCTCGCCTGCATGTCTGCGCCCGCCGCATTAAAGTAGCGGAGTCTTACGCTTCGTAGTCCATAGGCTCTATCATAGTCATCCATGATGTGTTCAACCGTGAGCTTGGACATACCGTATGGATTGACAGGGTTCTGAGGATGTTTTTCGTCTATCGGGGTGTACCGGGGCTCACCGTAGGTAGCAGCGGTACTTGAGAAGACGATTCTCTGGACGCCATGGTTTCTCATGGCATCGAGCAGGTTCAAAGTCCCAACAACGTTGTTGCGGTAATATTTAGCAGGATTTCTGACGCTTTCAGCAACCTGACTGTAGGCAGCGAAGTGGATGACGGCGGTGATGTCTTTATTGTCTTCGAGTGTCTTGTCGATGTCTGCCTGGTTCAACAGGTTGCCTTTGACAAAGCCTTTGAGTTTGCCTTTTGTTGTTCCGCTGATGGTTTTCAATGTATCGACGGTTTCCTGATGGCCAAGTTCAAGGCTGTCGAAGATGATGATGTCACGTCCTGCTTCGAGAAGCGCAAGAGCGCAGTGGCTGCCGATGTAGCCTGCGCCGCCGGTGACGAGGATGGGGCCCTGCTGGGGGCATGCTGTGATTTCCTTTACGAGTGCGATGGCACGTTCAATGGCTTTGTCCATATCGTAGTATTTGTAGTCACCGAGTCTACCGAAGAAGTAGACTGGGATCTTGTTATCTGTTTTATCTGCGTTTACCCTGTCTGCATCCGCCTTTGATTTGTATTGGTTGTAGAGGCCCTGGTTGGCATTATTGACGATTGGGTAGTACCGTTCGTTCTTGCCTCGGACGAATGGTTCTGGATATTCATAGGAGACGACAGTTTTGTCGCTCTTGGTATCGAGGAAGTGTTTGTATTCACCTATCCGGGTGAAGGTGTAGTTGTTCGGATAGTTGATGACGGCTTCAGGCTGGAAATATTCTCTATCGAACTCAATGAAGTCGAAACATTCACTGCGGTATGGGAGCTCGCCTAATGCGTAGCCATAGTATTCATCGATTGGACCACTGTAGAGGATGCGGTCTGCCTTGATAGCATCTGCACCTTTCCCGTTGATGAGACCTTTGATGTCCTCGTATTTGGTGTTCAGCTTGACGGTGATGTTTTCATGGTCAAGCATTTTCTCAAAGATGGCAGTGTAGCCATTGAGAGGGATGCCCTGATAACGGTTCTGGAAGTACCGGTTGTCCTTGCTGATATAGACAGGAACTCTGCCAGTGACGGCTGGATCAAGATCTTCTGGGTTGGAATCCCACTGTTTCTGGGTATAGAAACTGAAGATGTTCTTATAGATATATTCTGCCAAGAACTGGAGGTCTTCATCGTCTGTTTCTCTCAGTTTGAGGATAGGCACCTTGACGTTGTAGCCGAATTTTTCCAGCAGTTTGTCTTCCAGTCTTTCGGCAAGTTTGGCAGGAAAGACCTGATGGATGGCGTTGAGGTTGAATGGGATAGGCACGAGTTGGCCGTCAATCAGGCCTCTGACTTTGTGCTGGAACGGATACCATTTGGTGAATCGGGAGACGAAGTCCCATACCTGCCTGTTGTCGGTATGGAAGATATGGGTACCATAGTCATGGACACAGATGCCGTTAGCATCCCAATGGTCGTAACAGTTGCCACCGATGTGGTCACGCTGGTCGATGATGGTAACTTTGTTGCCCTGTTCCGCAAGAATGCGGGCGGCTGTGGCGCCGCTGATACCACAGCCAACAATGAGGATGTCTGCTGTCATGGTGTTCTCTTTTTCTCTATCAATAATCGAGTGTCCGGACATCTCTCAAAACGATGTCTTTGATGTAGTCGCAGTAGCCGTTTGATTTGAAACTGGTAAGGTAATCGAGGAGACTGTCGGCACTGATGAAGCCTTGTTCATAGGCTTCTTCTTCGACACAGCCGATTTTTCTACCAGTGTTGATTTCCATGGACTGGACGAAGACGCTTGCCTGGAACATAGAATCATGTGTACCGGTATCGAGCCATGCGACACCTCTTTCGAGTCGTTCGACCTGCAGGGAACCTTCTTCCAGGTAGAGTTTGTTGATGTCGGTGATTTCCAGTTCACCTCGAGCTGATGGCTTGATCTTCGTTGCCTTGTCGCAGACGGTGCTGTCGTAGAAGTAGAGCCCTGTAACGGCGTAGTTGGATTTTGGTTGCTTTGGTTTTTCTTCCAAGCTGATGGCGTTGCCTGTCTGGTCGAATTCAACGACACCGAAACGCTCTGGATCCTTGACGGCATACCCAAAGACGGTTGCCCCACTCTGGCGTTTGATGGCTTTTTTCATGAGGACAGGAAACTTCTCACCATAGAAGAGGTTATCGCCAAGAATCAATGCGACAGGTTCTCCTGCAATCCAGTCCTTTGCGATGAGAAAAGCATCTGCAATACCTTTCTGCTCATATTGAACCAAGTAAGTGAGTTTAATTCCCCACTGAGAGCCATCTCCAAGGACTTTCTGGAAACGGTTCAAATCGGACTCATTGGTGATGATGAGGATGTCTTTTATACCTCCACTAATCATCGTGGCAAGCGGGTAGTAGATCATCGGCTTGTCATAGATGGTAAGAAGGATCTTAGAGATTGGAAGTGATGCAGGATAGAGCCTTGTGCCTGTACCTGCCGCCAGGATGATGCCTTTCATATCGCCGTTCCTTATCAAAGGGGATTCTTGCTTTGCATTTTTATCTCATATATTCAGCACAGTGTCTTTGCAATCCACACCAACACAAATAGCCATAAAGAGACCGCAAGGCTACCATTTTACGAAATATAAAGCAAATATTAGAATGTACTCTAACAACGACTATTTCGTTGAGATTTGCCACTTTTCCGAGCAATACAGGCGGTTATGCATCAATGCTGAACAATGTTTTCACAAACTTTCAACGCCTCTTCCAAACTCATTTTTTCAGCTTCTTCGATTTCTGGGAATCCCATGCGGGCGGTGATGGCTTTAAAGGTTTCAATGCCGACAGTTTCGTGCTGCTTGGACGCTTTGCAGAGCACATAAGCAACCGGGAGATTGGCTGGGATATCGGGCCCTGCCTGCAGTGTTTCGGCGAGGTTGAGGAAGGCCTGTGGATTGCCTGCTCTTGCCGATCTGATCCAATACTGGAGTGCGCGCTTGAGGTTCTTTTTGACACCACCCACACCATCACGATAGAAATAGGCCATGCTGTTCAGGGCTTTGACATGTCCCTGCTCGGAAGCACGTCTGAACCATTTGGCAGCATGACGGGCATTTTTGCGGATGCTTTCGCCGAATTCGTACTGGAGAGCCAGTGCATACTGTGCATCAGCATCCCCCACTTCGGCTTTCTGCTTCAGCTGTTCGATGTCATCTTCGGTCTGGATGCTGGATTCCGCAAGGACCTGTTTGGCGTCTTTGTTGCCGAGTTCGGCGGCATGTTCCCAGAGCATCACCGCCATACGACGGTCTTTCTTGACGCCTTGTCCGTTATAGTACATGAGTCCCAGCAGGTACATGGCGTCCTCATCCCTCTGATCGGCAAGCTGCTGGAGCAGTTCGGCTGCTTTTTTATAGCTTCGGCTGACACCAGTGCCGTCACGGTAACAGCAGGCGAGGTTGAATAGTGCAACGGGATGGTTCTGGTCCGCAGACTGTTTGAAGAGTCGGAATGCCTGACTGCCGTTCTTCGGTACGCCTTCACCATCACGGTAGAGCATCCCCAGGCAGCATTGTGCTGCGGCATTGTCCTGTTCCGCGGATTTCTGCCACCACTGGATGGCCTTATCGAGATTCTTGGCAACATCCCTGCCGTTGTAATATGCCATTGCCAATTCATAACAGGCGTTTGACTGTCCCTGCTCAGCGGCTTTTGTCCAGAGTTCGAGTGGTTTTTCTTTGCCAAGACGGCTGTCTGCGTCAATCAGGCTCCCCAGTCGCGCTAGTGCATCTGCTTCGTTCTGTTCTGCAGCTTTACGATACCACTCCGCGGCTTTTTCAAGGTTCTTTTCGAGTCCTTCGCCATGTTCATACGCCCAGCCGATGTAGTACTGGGCTCTGGCATGGTTCTGGTCTGCCGCCTGCTGATACCAGTAGATAGCTTTTTCTGGATTGGCTTTGACACCGATGCCCCGGTCGTATGCGAGTCCGAGGCTGAACTGGGCATCATTTCTGCCATTCAACGCGGCTTTGCGTGTCCAGACTGCTGCACGGCTGTGGCTTTGAGGGACACCACACCCATGGGCGTAGGCGATCGCCATGCTGAACTGTGCGATTGGATAGCCACTTTTCGCCGCCATCTTGAACCAACGGATAGCTTCTTTCTGGTCTTTAGGAATGCCGTCACCGTTGTAATAGGTCTGTCCGATGCAGTACTGGGCACGGACATCGTTGCTTTCCGCCGCCTTGAGCCACCAATCGCGTGCCTTGACGATACTGCGTTTGACGCCATCGCCGTTCAGGTAAGCCAGTCCGAGATAGAACTGGGCGCCAGGATGACCGAGCTCTGCAGCCCGCTGCCACCAGTCGATTGCCAGCTGTTCGTCTTTTTCAACAATGATGCCGTCTGAATAGATAGTGCCCAAGAAGAATTGGGCGGCAGCATGATTCTGTTCAGCGGCTTTTTTGTACCATTCAATGGCTTGAGTGACATCCCGGGCAACACCTTGCCCCAAAGAGTATGCGACACCCAGAGAGTACTGCGCACCTGCGTGATCTTGGTCAGCCGCCCGTTTGTACAATTCCGCCGCTGAGATGGTGTCTCTCAAAGCCCCGCGCCCCTGCTCATAAGCCTGTCCGAGGCAGTACTGTGATTCCGCATCCCCCTGCTCTGCCGCCATGCGGTACCAGTAGACTGCTTTGTAGGGATCCTGTGCAACACCAACGCCTTCATCGAATGCTGCACCGAGATAGTACTGCGCACCGACATGCCCTTCATCAGCAGACAACGTCCACCAATGGACTGCCTGTTCGTCATCTTTTTCCACACCAACGCCCAGATGGAGCATGATGGCAAGACGGAACTGGGCTTCAATATTCCCCTGCTCCGCTGCTTTCCGATACCAGACAGCAGCTTGAGCGGGATCTTTCTCAATGCTTTCGTGCCCACGGAAGTAAATTTCACCCAGCGTTGCCTGTGCCTTGGCAAAACCGCTTTCTGCTGAGCGCTGGTACCAGTAAAGCGCGGTGGTGACGTTTTTATCGATGCCAGCACCGTTCATGAAGGCGCAACCGAGGTTGTAGCAGGCGATGCTGTCGCCCTGCTGTGCTGATTTCTGATACCAGTAAGCGGCAAGCTTCAGATTTTTCTGGACGCCTGCACCTTCCTGATAGGCAACACCGAGGTTGAACTGGGCGCTGGGATGTCCCTGTTCTGCGGCCAACAGCCAGTAACGGGCGGCCTGTGCCTCATCCTGTTCGAAGCCGTTGCCTTCGTGATAACGCATGCCCAGATGGTATTGGGCATCTGGATGATTGTTATCTGCGGCTTTCTGCCACCATTCGATGGCTTTGGCGATATTCTGCTGGACGCCTTCACCGTTGTAATAGGCGATGCTGAGCCGATTCCATGCAGGGATGTATCCCTGTGATGCCGATTTACGGAGCCAGGCGATACCTTCATCGATGTTGAGCACCATCCCGGTTGCAGTCAGACACAGCAATGACAAGGCATACTGTGCGGCGGGATGGTTCTGTTCCGCCGCCAGCAGGAACCAATCAGCTGCGATTTCTGGATCCTGCTGCACGCCTTTGCCATCCCGGTACATGACACCGAGGTTGTACTGCGAGGTGCTGAACCCCTGATAGGCTGTGGTTTTCCACCATTTGATGGCACGTTCTTGGGCTTCTTTATCGTTCTGCATGGTTATTCTCCTATTTTCACCCGCATATTCTGCGTGCTATTGCCCGTTGAGACAAGTATCTGTTTTCATCTTCTTATTTCTTGTCCTTCCCTGACGTTATATACCTAAAGTTTTTCCGCGGAATCGCCCCTATCATCCCCCAATCTGATATACCAATTCATGGAATCTGTTTCTGAAAACATCACCCCATCCGTTGGGAAACGTGCCTCTGGTTTTGCGTTGCTGCCTTTTATCATTCTGGCGGTCGTTTATCTGGCGTTTTCCGCTGTGATGGACGATCTGTCGAAAGTGCCGATGACGACGGCTTTCATCGCAGCAGCCGCCTGTGCGCTGTTCATGAGCCGCGCGATTTCTCTGAATGAGAAAACAGAAATGTTTGCTAGAGGGATGGGCAGCCAGGACATCATGATTATGTGTCTGGTGTTCATTCTGGCAGGGACTTTCACCGCTTCTGCCAAAGCCGCGGGTGGCGTGGATTCTGCGGTCGCATTGACACTGCATTTCATTCCGTCCCAGTTCCTGATTGCCGGGCTGTTTATTGTGTCCGCTTTGATTTCACTGGCTGTTGGCACATCCTGTGGCACGATTGCAGCTGTGGTCCCGATTGCCGCTTCCCTGTCCCTGTCGATTGATGCTAATCCTGCCATCCTGATCGGCGCAACGGTTGGTGGTGCAATGTTCGGTGACAATCTCTCCCTGATTTCCGATACAACGATTGCCGCAACCCGTACCCAGGGCGCGACGATGAAAGACAAGATGATCGGTAATCTGAAGATTGTGCTGGTGCCTGCAATCGTCTGTGCTGTATATGCTGCCGATTTTCACCGCGGGCACCGGCGATGTCGCCACATCCATCGGTTGGGATACCTGCATCAAGATTCTCCCTTATGTCTTCCTGCTGGTGCTCGGGGTCTGTAGCGTCAATGTGATTTTCCTGCTGCTGGTCGGGACTGTCCTGAATATCGGCATTGGGATGACATATGGCGCGGTTGCCGGTGACAAGGCATTGGAAATCCTAGGGGGCGACGCCATCAGCATGGCGGAAACCCTGATTGTCGCTCTGCTGGCAGGCAGCCTGCTTGCTTTTGTCCGCTTCAATGGAGGGATTGAGTTCCTGCTGGGGATGGCAGACCGCTGGGTCCGTGGCCGAAAATCCTGCGAAGCCGGCCTGTGTTTTCTGGTAGGAACCATCAACCTTTTCACTGCGAACAATACCGTTGCCATCATCACTGCAGGCCCTGTCGCGAGAGAAATGGCTCAGCGTTATGGTGTGAGCGGTCAACGTTCTGCCTGCTGGATACAACTTCCTACGTCGTTCAGGGGATGATTCCTTATGGTGCCCAGATTCTGATTGCATCCAGCCTGTGCGCCTCGATTGGATTGGGTCCGATAGAGATTGTAAGTGCACTGTACTACCCTGCCCTGATGGCATTGGGCCTGCTGTTTTCCATCCTGTTTCTCAAACATTCGAAATAATCGAAGTTTTATATCAAGAAAACAATTGGCTGATACGGGTATCATTTCAGTTTATCGTATGCAACTGTCAGAGAACTCATGAAAGAACGTTTGAAATCAGTCAATCCTGAAATTATTTTTGCGATTGTTCTCTGGTCTGCAGGGATTGTCATTTTTATCCTGCGCACCTGCGGTATCTGGGAACCAGAAGATGGCGATGCCATCGAAAACCTGCTGTATTTAGGTGCAGGACTGTTCGGCCTGTTCGGGGTTGGTATGAAATGGTACAAAGCCCGCAAGGAACAGCAGGACGATGACCAGTAATAACCATTCCTTCTGAAGCCTGACGTCTACCCTGTTCAGCGGATGCTTCAATCCGCTTAATCTTTTTTGAATCAACCCTTCAGCTTTCCCTCACCATTTTTATCAAATTTTTACTGAGAGTAATGGTAAGGTTATTCATGTTGCATGGTTATGTTTTTTTGTTGATTTGGAGCTCTCTTTTATGAAAAAAGTCTTTCTGGCGGTAACGGTGATCAGTGCACTTGCTTTGACAGGTTGTGCGAAGAAAGCCGGCAATCTGACTGTATTGAGATATAAGGTTTCTCAGCAGGACAATATCTCCACCAAAGACCGTGCCAAGGTACACACCGAGGCTTTTATCAAGGAAGAAATGGCAGACAAGCCAACCTTGACCAATACCTGTATGGGCGCAGCCAAATACATGGCGCAGCAGACCAGTGCCCAATATGTCGATATGAATCTGTATGACCAGCCAGGCACCGGTGAAGGTCATGTCCTGCTGGCAACCTGTAAATATGCCGCTGACGGCAAGGGGGAAGACGGCAAGAGCAACTGGACATGGAAAGACCTGACTGCCGCCAAAGACACCACCCGTGTCGATATCCGGAACGTTGCGAAAGAAATGGGGAAATTCCCACGCAGAAAAGGTG
>CAVJQJ010000064.1:0-2250 GCA_963651715.1 Anaerovoracaceae bacterium | reverse complement strand
TTCCAAGATTGTCGACATGAATGATGGTGCACTGGTGTCGGTTGACGGTTTGTAATTGGTATCAAGGAACTGCATCGCGCCTGCCTGATTGATCAGGATAATTCGATTCGGTTCAATAAAGGCATCCTGACTGTAGTTGCTGACATAGACCCAATTCCGGCGGTTTTCTTGAGTAAAGAGTGATGTACCAACAGAATAATCAGTGGTTGGATTTTTACAGCCCAAAGCATGAGGCAACAGCGTTGGAGCCATATCCAGTCCAGATGTCCGATAATTGATTTCACCTTTGCTTTTACCCGGCCAATGGATAATCATCGGAACTTTGGCCTGATATTCCATGAAGTTGCCATTATGTCCCCAGTAATTCTGTTTGCTGTCATTGAATTCTTCCCCATGGTCTGAGCTGACAACAACAATAGTATTGTCCAGAAGGTGTTTCTGTTTCAGATAGTCCAGCACTTTGCCAATGTTGGTGTCTGCATAATGGACGGCATTCTTGTAGCGGTTGAGATACGGTGTAGGATCAAAATCGCTGTTTAAAGCCATATTGTTGACTTCTTCCCAATAAGGTTTGAAAACCGTATGTTGCGCGTTTTCAGGGAAGTCATAGGCATGGACATTGTCAAAGAAGATGAAACTGAAAAATGGTTTGTTGGCTGGTAACTGACTTTGCCACGAAATAAAGTCTTCAACGGCATTGTCATCACGCTGATAGACTTTGTCTCCGCGAGGGGTAATGCGGAGGTTTTCAACGCCAGCAAAAACAGTGCGATTGAATTCTGGTATCGTCAGTCCCGCACCGGTGAATGCCTGGATAGCATATTGTTTCTGTTGTAGCGCTTGAATCAGAATGGATGGTATCTTGGTTGCCAATGCTTTCTGCCAATAAGAACCTGGCAGACCGGTGAAGAGCGTGAAGATACCGTGACGGGTGTTGATCCCACCAGAAATGTGGTCGTTGAATCTGATGTTTTCCTGACCAAATGCATAGGCGTTTGGCATGACATCAGATTGGAGCATGTCTGCCCGTAAAGAATCCACATAGATGAAAACAATGTTGTATTGAGGCGTTTGACCGTTGCAGTCCAGCGGATTTAGCGGATACGCCATTTTGTTTTTACCATTCTGCAGGTTCAGGTTGTTTGCATTGACGGTATCCGCATCAACAATATGCCATCTAATTAAAAGACGGTTGAAAGTCAGCGGTTTGTTGAGTGGGAAAATATCGGCAACAGCTGTCAATGTTTGCTTATGTAAAGCATAAGCAAAACCATAAATCACCTGTGTGGCAATCAATAGCCCTAGCAATGCAGAGATTGCTGTTTTAGGGAAGTTGTATTTATTGCTGAGATAGCGGGCGTCATACATGCATCCCCATGCTAAGGCAATCATCACGATGACGAGGATAATTGTCTGGAAAATCATGCCTGCACTGAACTGGACAATCTGTCCGCCCCCCAGAAACGTCATCTGGATCATTGCCAGATTAGGGTGAAGCCTGAACAGGTTGTAGACAAAGGTATCAGCTGTGATAAAAATCAGAAAGCTACAGTTGGCGAGGAATTGCAGGATGAGTGCTGTTCGTCGGAACTTGAACCGATGGAGAAAATAAGCAGGCAATGTTGCTAGCATGAGTCCGAAACCATACCAGGCAATGCCATAAAAAATGAAATAGAGATAGTCGGTGATGCCCCAGTCCGTTGTGCCATAGACGGCAAGGTTACGGCATTGGATGAAAGTTCCCAGTAATGCAACGGAGACAGCATTGACGATATAGTAGAAAAAACTGCCTGCTACTGAATTATTGCTGTTAGGGCGGGAATGAAAACTGAAGCGTCTCATGATGTGGTCTATGCAGGCATTTTCTGGAACTGTGCATTATAGAGTGCGCAATAGAAACCATTTTCCAATGCCATCAGTTCTTCATGTGTGCCTGATTCGGCAATTTCCCCTTCGTTGATAACCACAATTTTATCGGCGTTACGGACTGTAGAGAGGCGGTGCGCAATGACAAAAACAGTCCGGTTTTTCATCAGGTTTTCAATAGCCTTCTGAACAACAGCTTCAGATTTGTTATCGAGTGCAGAGGTTGCTTCATCAAGAATAATGATTGGTGTATTCTTGATGAAGGCACGGGCAATGGCAACACGCTGTTTCTGCCCCCCTGAGAGGAGAATGCCGCGTTCACCGATATAGGTATCCAATCCCTGTTGTTGAGATTTAATGAAATCGGTCAGATAAGCCATATCC
>CAVJQJ010000063.1:0-12256 GCA_963651715.1 Anaerovoracaceae bacterium | reverse complement strand
TCGTACCGGACACTTTGCTGTGCGGTCTCGAAGTCATCAGGGAGCCAGCAGCGCAGAGGAGTCTGATTGCGTTCCGCGTTTTCGTTGGTTGCAATGATGGACTGTGGGTCGATATCGACACCGACCACGTCCTTTACTCCCAGTTTTACGGCGGCGATGGCAAGAATGCCGGATCCACACCCGTAGTCAAGGACAGACTGCCCTGGTTTGGCATTCTGTTCCAGCCATTCAAGGCATAGACGGGTGGTTGGATGGCTGCCGGTACCAAAGGCCAGCCCCGGGTCAAGTTCGAGGATGATGCTGTTTTCTTCGTGGACTTCATGCCAGCTTGGTACAATCCAGATGTGTTCACCGATATGGATTGGATCGAACTGGGACTGGGTCAAGCGGACCCAGTCTTCGTCTGGCACCTCGCGGGTGGTATAGGCTGGCACAGTTGCCATGCCACAGGCATCGGCTGCCCGTTTTGTCAGGGCAGGGATATCAGTGTCTGGTTCAACCAGCGCGATGATGCGGCTGTTTTCCCAGGCGTAATCATTGGAATCCGCCCCAGGCTCGTCAAACATCGGTTTTTCACGGGGGGTGCCTTCATCCACATCCTCGACCGTCACAGACAGCGCGCCTGCATCAATCAATGCATCAGAATAGACAACAGTATCGTCAAAGCTGATTTCCACAACAATTTCAGTCCAGCTCACAACAGCCTCAAATCAGTTTATTTGTCATTTTCAGAGAACATCTCTGCCAGTTTCTGTTCCAGATAGTGGATGTTTGCGCCACCTTGAATGAACATCGGGTCATGCATCAGTTCACGGTGCAGGTCCAGGTTGGTATTGATGCCGTCAACAACCATTTCAGACAAGGCAACCTGCATGCGGTGGATGGCCTGTTCGCGGGTTGCACCGTAAGCGATGATCTTGCCGATCATGGAATCGTAAAATGGTGGTACGGTGTAACCGGTGTAGACATGGGAGTCAACGCGGATGCCGGGACCACCTGGGGTATGCCATGTGGTGATCTTGCCTGGAGATGGTACAAAAGAGAAAGGGTCTTCTGCATTGATGCGGCATTCCAGTGCGTGGCCGACCAGATGGATGTCTCGCTGTTTGTAGCGCAGTTTTTCCCCCGCAGCGACACGGATCTGCTCCTGGACCAGATCAAGACCGGTAATCAGTTCAGAGACAGGATGTTCCACTTGGATACGGGTGTTCATTTCGATGAAGTAGAACTCACCGTTTTCGTACAGGAATTCAAAGGTGCCCGCACCAGCGTAACCAATCTTGCTGCAGGCGGCGGCGCAGCGGTCACCGATGCGGTCGACCAGACGGCGTGGGACATGGGGGGCTGGCGCTTCTTCAAGCACTTTCTGGTTGCGGCGCTGCATGGAGCAGTCGCGTTCACCCAGCCAGATGGCGTTGCCATAGGTATCTGCCAAGACCTGGATTTCGATGTGACGGGGTTTTTCCAGGAATTTTTCCATATAGACAACTGGATTCCCGAAGGCGGCACCGGCTTCAGCACGGGTCATATCGACAGCATTCAGCAATGCCTGTTCATTTCTTACGACACGCATGCCACGGCCACCACCACCGCCAGATGCCTTGATGATAACTGGATAGCCTATCTTGCGGGCGGTTGCGATGATTTCATCGGGATCATTGCTGAGGGCGCCGGCAGAACCTGGAACGGTTGGAATGCCGGCCTTGATCATGGCCTGTTTTGCAGTGACCTTGTCGCCCATTTCACGGATTGAAGAAGGGGTTGGACCGATGAAAGTGAAACCGGATTTCTCAACACGTTCAGCAAAGTCGGCGTTTTCAGCAAGGAAGCCGTAACCTGGGTGGATGGCCTGTGCGTCGGTGACTTCAGCCGCACTGATGATGGCGGGCACGTTCAGATAGCTTTTTGCGGGGGATGCAGGTCCGATACAGACGGATTCGTCTGCCAGTTTTACATATTTTGCATCACGGTCTGCCTCGGAATGGACGACAACAGTTTTAATGCCCATTTCACGGCATGCCCGCTGGATGCGCAGGGCAATCTCACCACGGTTGGCAATAAGGATTTTATCAAACATAGTGTGTCGGATTATTTCAGAAAGTCGAAGATAAATGGCAGATAGCGTCAGTTAGACGCAGATACCTGTTTAGCCAATGATGAACAGCGGTTGGCCAAATTCAACAGGGGTGCCGTTTTCAACCAGAATCTTCTTGACGGTGCCAGAAGATTCAGCTTCGACTTCGTTCAGCAGTTTCATGGCTTCAATGATGCACAGGGTATCACCGGCCTTTACAGCGGAACCGACCTGAACATATGGAGGGTTGCCTGGGGCGGAGGCACTGTAGAAAGTGCCGACCATTGGAGACTTGACGACGGTGCCTTCCGGTTCGCTGGCAGCAGGTGCTTCTGCTGGAGCGGCAGCAACAGGTGCCGCGGTGGTGGCTGGAGCAGGGGCGGTCACAGTAGTGACAGCTGGCTGCTGGACCATGATTGGCTGGCCCTGAACGGAAGAGTTTTTAGCGATACGGACTTTGCTTTCGCCTTCTGTAACTTCCAGTTCAGCAATGTCGGAGTCTGCGACCAAGTCAATCAAGGTCTTTAATTTACGTAAATCCATAGAAATCCTGCGATATAACGGTTAAATAATTGAGCTCAATGCTTGAGAGCGTGTTCTACTGCCATACGGTATCCATCGATGCCAAAACCACAGATTACCCCTTTCGCAATGCCGGAAAGGAAGGAATGGTGGCGGAATGGCTCCCGCTGATGGATATTGGAGATATGAACCTCATAGAATGGGATACTGACACCAGATAATGCATCGCGGAGAGAAACACTGGTATGGGTCAGACCACCGGGATTGATGATGATTGCATCGACATTTTCCAGCCGTGCCTGGTGGATACGGTCAATCAGTGCGCCTTCATGGTTGCTCTGAAAACTGGCGAAACCTGCACCAGCCTTCTCGGCGATGGTGCGTACCATGGAAACAACATCCTCAAGGGTTTCTTTACCATAGATTTCTGGTTCTCGTGTGCCCAGCAGGTTCAGGTTTGGTCCGTTGAGCAGCAGAATATTTTTTGCCATGGTGTTCTGGAACAATCGTTTTTTAATTCGATAGGTGGCATTGTGCCGTTAAATGCCTGAAAAAGGCAAGAAAAAAAGCCAATTTCTTACTTTTATTTGGAATTTTGAGCATTGTCCGTGTTGATGATGTCGGCTAACTGCGCTAAGTCCGCTCTTTTTGCATGCTCACCGAAGAAACGGTCCGGTCGCCGGATATCATCGGGGTCGAAAACGGTCAGATGGACAGTCTCATTGCGCCAAATGAACTCAATTGTCTCGATAATGCGGTTATTTTTTCTGGAATTCGCATGCTCATCCACTTCAAAGGAGATACTGTTGTTCAGCAGGAAGACCGCGACATCTTTCGCGTTGTCGGTGAAAAGCTGAATATGGATGTCACTGAAGTTCCCGGCGGTTCCGTTCAGGATGGCGCCGGTGATATAGGGATTGAATGGCTGTAGGCGGCGCAGGAGCTGGACAGCAAGCAGCCGCAGGTGCTGAAGCCGGATAGGCTGTGTTTTTGACAGAAAGAGGCGGTTGTAGAGCCGCAGTTCATTTTCGACCGTCTCATTGTTGGGTAGAATCTCACTATTGGCACGGGTATTCCCCAAGACAATACGGACAGCGTTCTTTTTGGCGGTTTCGTAAGAAGCTCCCTCCTCAGCGATGATCTTTGCGGCGGCGGCAGCAATGCGCTGACGGATGGTGCTGGTGTCGGATGTAAAAAATCGGGCGGTCATTCGTGTTCCTGAAAAAACAGACGGTCTCATTGCAGACTGGATTTTATGATGATTTATTGAGACAGACTATTATGCATATTCATATTCTGGGAATCTGTGGCACTTTCATGGGAGGGGTGGCAGTCCTTGCCAAGGCTGCTGGACATAAGGTGACCGGTTGCGATGCGGGTGTTTATCCCCCAATGAGCACGCAGCTGCAGGAGCAGGGCGTCGAACTGATACAGGGTTACGATGCTGACCAGATTGCATTGAATTCGGATCTGTATGTGATTGGTAACGTGGTTTCCCGTGGCAATCCTCTGATGGAAGAGATTCTCAACCGTGGTCTGCCATATGTGTCTGGACCACAGTGGATTGGCGAGCATATCCTGAATAACCGCTGGGTCATGGCGGTGGCGGGTACGCATGGCAAGACGACCACCACTTCGATGCTGGCATGGATCCTTGAGGATGCAGGCATGTCTCCAGGGTTCCTGATTGGCGGTGTGCCGATGAATTTTGGGATTTCTGCCCGATTGAATGGCGGAGTCGATTCCCCCTTCTTTGTCATCGAGGCGGATGAATATGACACGGCGTTTTTCGATAAACGCAGTAAGTTCGTGCATTACCGTCCAAGAACAGCCATCCTGAACAATCTTGAGTTTGACCATGCAGACATCTTCCAGGATGTCTCGGCGATTGAGACCCAGTTCCATCATCTTGTCAGGACCATTGCCGGCAATGGCAGGGTGATTGTCAACCGCAACAGCCCGTCGCTTGCGAAGGTCATCGAAAGAGGCTGCTGGAGTGAGCAGGAATGGTTCGGAGGAGAGCCCGGGGATGGTTGGACCATGGCGGATGCGGGCAACGATAAGTTCGATGTCTATTTCAATGGAGAACTGCAGGGTACCGTCCAGTGGGAACTGACGGGGGAACATAACCGTCTCAACGCATTGGCGGCGATTGCAGCAGCGCGTCATGCCGGGGTGACACCTGCGGTGGCGATTGATGCGCTGAGCCATTTCCGGAACGTCAAGCGCCGGATGGAATGCAGGGGGGTGGTGCAGGATGTCCATGTTTACGATGACTTCGCCCACCATCCAACCGCCATCACAACCACCATTGCCGGGCTGCGCCGCAAGATCCAGCAAAAAGGTGAACGCATCATTGCGGTGCTCGAACCTCGTTCAAATACGATGAAACTGGGTGTGATGAAACAGGCACTCCCTCAGAGTCTCTCGGATGCCGATCTGGTTTTCGGGTATGGCGCGGTATCAGGCAAGAATGCATTGGGTTGGGATCTTGCAGAAACATTGAGTCCACTGGGTGACAAGGCAAAAGCATTCCATGACCTGAGCCAGTTGGCTGATGCGGTCGTGGCGTCCTCAAAGCCGGGTGATCATATATTGATTATGAGTAATGGCGGTTTCGGCGGCATTCATCAGATGATTCTTGATAGATTGGGCAATCAGAAATGTCAGAAGTAGTCCTGTACCTGCATGGTTTCATGTCAACGCCTTTATCTTATAAGGCGCAGTTGTTGGATGCTGCATTGAGGGGAAAGGGGGCTGACTGCCGTTACTGCTGTCCACAGTTGCCGATGTCCCCGATGGAAGCCATCCAGATTGCAATGGATGCGGTCAAGGATGTGCCATCGGAAAGCCTGACGGTGATTGGTTCGTCCCTTGGTGGCTATTATGCGAACTGGATTGCTGAACAGCGTCATTGTCGAGGCATCCTGCTGAATCCGGTCATTGATCCATGGCGCATCAAGATTCTGGAAGACAGCCCGGACAGGAGTGATCTGCAGGTCAAGGCATGGCTGGATTTCCGTGAGGGTTACCAGACAGAGTTGGAAGCCATCCGTGTGCCGGTCATCACATCCCCGGAACGCTATATGCTGATTGCCGCCAAGGGTGATGAACTGTTGGATTGGCATCTGATGCAGGAACACTATCAGGGCGCTGACCAGACAATCCTGGATGGCAGCAATCATGGGATTTCGGATTTTGACCGGTATATCCCGCAGGTGCTTGCCTTCTGTGGACTTGCCTGAGACGGGAAACCGTGAAAAGAGATTTGTAGGAACGTTTTTGCATGAATTTATTTTTTGAGGAATCAGGGGAGTTCAAGTCTGGCCAGATCATGAGTCAGGCGGGAGAATCTTTCCAGGTTGAGTTGCCGACAGGCAAGCGGACAAAAGTCCGCGGAAAGGATGTCCTGTTTCAGTTCAGTACACAGGATCCCGCGGAGCTGATGGCGTCTGCCCGGCAGGCGGCGGAAGAGATTGACCTTGATTTCCTGTGGGAAGTGGCTGGTGAGGAGGAGTTTGACTATGTCTCGCTGGGACAGGAGTATTTCGGTCATGAGCTACAGCCGGTGGAATCGGCGGCGTTGCTGATCCGCCTCCATGCCGCGCCGATGTATTTCTATCGGAAAGGGCGTGGGCATTATAAGGGGGCACCGGAAAAAGCGCTGAAAGCGGCATTGGCAGGCATTGAGCGGAAAAGACAGCAGGCGTTGATCCAGCAGCAGTATGTTGACCGGATGATGCAGGGGGAATTGCCGGATGCCATCCGGATGAATGCGTTGCAGCTGCTCTGTAAACCGGATAAGAACGGGGTTGAATATAAGGCGTTGACAGAGGTCTGCGAGACAAAACATGTTTCACCGGAAAAACTGATGTTGGATCTGGGGGGGCTGCCCGATGCGAAGTCATTGCATCTGTCCCGCTTTACCCATGAGTATTTCCCGCAGGGTACTGGTTTTCCCCGTCTGGAGAAACCGGGAACGGACTTTGATCTGCCGAAATCAGAAGCCCGAGCGTTTTCGATTGACGATATCACGACAACAGAGATCGACGATGCGCTGTCTGTGACACCGTTGACGGATGGCCGATATCGGATCGGGGTGCATATTGCCGCACCAGCCCTCGGTATCAAGCCAGGCGACAGTCTGGATGAGGTGGCGCGTAGACGTCTTTCCACGGTCTACATGCCGGGGGACAAGATTACGATGCTGCCGGATGCACAGGTAGACTGCTTTACGCTGGGGGCAGGGGAATATCGTCCATCATTGAGCTTGTATGCTGTTGTTGATTCTTCAGACTGGTCTGTTATTTCGACAGAAAGCCGAGCCGAACTGATCAATGTGGTCGACAACCTCCGGCATAACGATCTGGACAGCATTGTCACCGCGGAAAACCTGGCTTCGGGTGAGGGTGATTATCCACATAAGGAAGCAATCGGTGTGCTGTGGCAGTGTACGCAGGCTTTCGAGAAACAGCGTATGGCGAAGCGGGAAGCATTTGGGCTGAGACCGGAACAGGTCAACCGGGTGGATTTCAATTTCTATGTGTCTGAGGATGGGATTGTGACCATCGAGCGCCGTCAGCGTTCTGCACCGCTGGACAGGATTGTGGCGGAAATGATGATTTTTGCGAACAGTACCTGGGGCAGGCTGCTGGATGAATGTGGTGTGCCGGGTGTTTACCGTTCGCAGGTCAGCGGTGGTTGGGGCAATCGCCTGCAGGTCAAGATGGTGACCCATGCTGCTCCGCATCAGGGGCTTGGGGTGGACCAGTATGCCTGGTGTACCTCGCCGTTGCGGCGGTATACCGATCTGGTCAACCAGTGGCAGATTCTGGCGTGTATTGAGCATGGAAAGGCTGCGCCATCATCTGCCTTTTTCCGTCAAAAGGATGCAGAACTTTTTGCGATTGTCAGTGCGTTTGATGCCGCTTATGCGGCTTATGGCGAGTTCCAGGGACGGATGGAACGTTACTGGTGCCTGAAGTGGCTGGAACAGCATCAGGTGCATCAGGTAGATGCGGTGGTGATCCGTGATGAGGTGGTCCGTTTGGTCGATATTCCATTGGTGATTCCAATGCCTGGGATGGAGGTTTTCGCCCGTGGTTCACAGGTCCGCTTGGAACTGATTGCATGGGATGAGGTCGAACTGACGGTTCAGGCGCGTTTCCTGGGACTCTCCCATGAGAATCAGGAGGTCCCGCTGTCTGAAACCGGGCTGGAGAATCTGGAAGAAGAATCCGCCGAATAGCAGGGATTGTCCGGGAAATGGGTGTCGAGATGAAACAGCTCTTGCAGAATCGGATGTTGATGGTGGGACTGGGGGTGTCCCTTCTGTTCCATGCGGTCCTGCTGTTGGCAAAAATCGATTTTCCATCCGCTTATCGGAATGAACCGCCCCAGATGGAGCTCCGTTTTGTGCTGCGTGATCGTTTGCCTGTTGTGCCGGTCAGTGTGCCTGCTGAGTCGTTGGAAGTGAATGATGTCCCTTCGGAAGAGGTGGGCGGTGATGCAGATGCTTCGGGCACGGCATCTGGGCAGGCCATATCATCCGTTCAGACTGCAGACAGTGGCAGGGGGGGGGCAGCTGGGCGTCAGGTGGTCTCCAGCCCTGGCCCATCGACATCGGATGAGTCTGGATCGGTTGCTGCGTCAGAGTACTCCGGATATTCAGGGGCATCGGAGGATGCGGGGGATGTCCGTTCCGTCGTGTTCCGTCGTGATGCATCAAGTCATGGTGGTACGGGGAGTGGCCGTGTGGTCATCACAGCAGCGACCCGGGAACCGGCTTATGCGATGTATTACAGGTCATTGCGCAGAAGGATTGAGCAGATGGGGATGATCAATTTTCCGCAGCGGAATGGAGCAAGGCTCTATGGTGAGTTGACTGTCAGGATTCCGGTGTATCGGGATGGATCCATTTCTGCTGCTGATGGTGGTGTCTCGATTGAGCGGTCATCAGGCAATCCAGACCTCGACAGTGCCTCGAAGAATATTGTCCGCCGGGCGGCGCCGTTTGGACCTTTCCCGAGAAATGCGCAGTCCACTGCGGATGTTTGGGTTATCATAACCCGGCTGAAATTCACGCGGGATCTGGGTAGCCTGCCTCAGGTCCGCTCAATCCAGTAGGTTGTCTGAAGGATGTTGAATCAGGAAAGAATATGACTGACCGTTATGCAGTGATTGGCAATCCAGTTGCCCATAGTAAATCTCCCCAGATCCATACCCTGTTTGCCAGACAGACAGGACAGGATGTTGAATACACGCGTCTGCTGGCACCATTGGACGGTTTTGCGTCAGTCGTGGCACAGTTTGTCGCAGAAGGCGGACGGGGGCTCAATGTCACGGTGCCGTTCAAGTTTGATGCATTCAATTATGCAACAGAACGTACACCACGCGCGGAAACAGCAGGGGCGGTGAATACATTGCGTTTTGATGGGAACAGTGTGCTTGGTGACAATACCGATGGCGCTGGGTTGGTGGTGGACATCACCCGTAACCTGGGTGTTTCGCTGGCAGGCGTACGTATCCTGATGTTGGGCGCAGGTGGTGCGGCGTATGGCGTGATGCTGCCATTGCTGGATCAGAAACCGGAAGTCCTGCATATCGCGAACAGGACAGCCGCAAAGGCTTCGGATCTGGCGTCAGCTTTTTCGCAGTATGGCAGGACATCGTCTTCGGGTTATGAATCGCTGGATACGCAGTATGATATCATCATCAATGCAACCTCGGCGGGGCTTCAGAATACGATGCCACCGGTGCCTGAAAAGGTGTTCGGAGAGGGCTCGCTGGCATTGGATATGCTCTATTCGGATAAACCGACTGCTTTCATGGCGTTTGCATCTGCGCGAGGTGCGCGTACCTGTGATGGTTTTGGCATGCTGGTCGAACAGGCGGCGGAATCCTTTACCGTCTGGCGTGGTGTCCGGCCAGACACATCATCGGTCTTTACCCATTTCGGACGGTGACCGGGGATGAAAAACCTGTGGCAGAACCTGAAGCCGCTGATTGTGAAATATAAGTGGTGGATTATTACCGCACCTTTTGCATTGCTGGTCGCGTTGCAGCTGTACTACTTTGTGCAGATTGCATGGTGGGTGAATTTCAATCCTTCCTCGACCAGTTTCATGCGTCAGCAGTTGTCGGAACTGAGGGAAAAGGATCCGAATGCTGAGATCAAACATAAATGGATTCCCTATAACAGGATTTCGCCACATCTGAAGCGGGCAATCATTGTAGCGGAGGATGCTCGTTTTGCCTCGCATGAGGGGGTGGAATGGAAAGGACTTTGGCTGGCATACAAGACCAATCAGCGCAAGGGCAAGATTGTGGCAGGTGGCTCAACCATCACCCAGCAGCTGGCGAAGAATCTTTTCCTGTCGGGAAGCCGCAGTTATTTCCGCAAGATGCAGGAGCTGGCAATCACCGGCATGCTTGAATTCTGGATGGAGAAAGAGCGGATCTATGAGCTCTACATCAATCTGGTTGAATATGGTGTTGGTGTTTTCGGATGCGAGGCGGCGGCACAGCATTACTATGGGATTTCATGCGTGAACCTGAGCGCGCCTCAGGCTGCGAAACTGGCATCATTGCTGACGAAACCCCGCTATTTCGATACGCATAGGAATTCCGCTTATCTTGCCCGCAAGTCTTCTCTGGTGCTCCAGCGGATGGGGGCGGCGCAGACGCCTGAAGCGGTCAGGCGCGCCAATGCGAAAAAACAGTCATCGTTCAAGATGCCACAGGCAATCAAGAAGCTGTTGAAACGTTGATATCTGTGATGTTCCGCAGGCAGTGGTGAATCTGGCGGAATCTGGAAAACACCGCTTGCCTGTTGTCTGAGATATCAGTACACTTCAGCTGTTTCTGACAGAAACCGTCAAACCGTTTGTGAATGGCCGTTTTCTGTCAAATTCCAGTCATACTTCGTGCATAAAGTGGCTGTCGGACAGGTATCCGGCAGTATGGGTATGGATCAGTGTGCAGTCACTGATATGTCGGAAAGGGGGGATTATGATCAATGTTTTCGTTCTGCAGAATGGGCGTCTGAATCAGGTGCCGATTGATTCTCGGGAGGATCTCCAGAATGTTTCCCCGATCTGGGTTGATATGACAGACCCAACCGATGAAGAGCGCTCCTGGGTTAAGAACACCTACAATGTGACGATGCCGGACGAGGATGAGGTTCAGGACATCGAGGCATCTGCGCGTTACTATGAAGCGGAAAATGGCGATCTGCATCTCCGCACTGATTTCCGGATTGATGATGACGAGGAACCGTCCACGACAGTGACGGTGGCGTTCATCCTGTCGGGCAATGTCCTTTTCTCCATGCATGTCGAGGATCTGCCGGTTTTCCGTCTGGTCCGTATGCGTGCGCGTTCCCGTCCGGGATCGATTACTGATTACAAGGATGTCCTGCTGGACCTGTATTCCGCCGATGCCGAATATTCAGCGGATACCTTGGAAGGGATTTATGAGGATCTCGAATCCGTCAGCAGCATGGTCCTTGAAGAGGAACTGACTGACCAGGAAGCATCCGAGATTCTGGGGACCATTGCCAAGCAGGAGGACTTGAATGGCCGTATCCGTCGGACCATGATGGATACCCGGCGGGCAGTCAGTTTCCTGATGCGGGGCCGTCTGTTGGATTCAGAGCAGTTTGAGGAGGCGCGTCAGATTCTCCGCGATATCGAGTCATTGGATGGCCATACCTCGTTCCTGTTTGAAAAGATCAACTTCCTGATGGATGCGACCATTGGTTTCATCAACATCAACCAGAACAAGATTATCAAGATTTTCTCGGTTGCAAGTGTGGCCTTCCTGCCACCAACCCTGATTGCAAGTATTTACGGGATGAACTTCAGACTGTTGCCGGAACTGGACTGGGAGTTCGGCTATCCATTTGCATTGCTGCTGATGGTTGTCAGTGCACTGGCGCCTTGCTGGTATTTCCATCATCGGGGTTGGCTGAAATAAAATCTGTCTGCCATATCATTGCCGTTGTTGCTGATGGGGTGATATCAATCTATTGGTTGATTTCCTGTTTTCCAGATATCCTGCTGTTTTCGGCGGGATTTTTTTGTTTCTGGACCGCATCTCTCTTGGATGTATCTGGAATTAGGTTGACCGCCCCGCGCATCGTGACCACCATCCATTTATGTCGTTGTTTCTAAAGAGAATACTGCTTCTTTAGGCGGGTTATATGGTTGTTTGGTGGGTGCTTACGAAAACCGTAAAACTGTGATAAATTCTCAATCTTTGAGTGATTTGCCAAAACACAGTCTGATTGGCGGAAAGCAATGACGGATAACGCACAGCAGTCCTTTGATAAGAACTCCACCCGGATTTCCGGGGGGCGTCTTGTTGCCAAGGCGCTGAAAAATGAAGGGATTGATACCGTATTCACGCTCTCTGGCGGGAATATTGTGGATATCTATCAGGGGTGCGTGCAGGAAGGCATCCGCATCATCGATTTCCGTCATGAACAGGTGGCGGCTCATGCGGCGGACGGCTATGCCCGTCAGACGGGGAAAACAGGCTGTCTGGTCACAACATCCGGTCCAGGGTGCTGCAATGCGATGACTGGGCTGGCGGCCGCATTGCGTGCTGAGACGCCATTGCTGCATATCACAGGGCAGGGGGCGACAACCCAGTATCTAC
>CAVJQJ010000062.1:0-15322 GCA_963651715.1 Anaerovoracaceae bacterium | reverse complement strand
GTCCTATTGTGATGGTGTTTCTATAAACAGCTGGCGATGTAGCAGTTATCCGTTTGGGCGGTGCGTTTAATCAGGGGGTATAAAAAGCCTCTCATGTTACGGTAGAGGGGCTCAGTCAAATCATGCGGATTTTGTTGTGGTGCTGGGGTATGGATGTCTGCTGCCAAACATGCTGCAGTTGACGGGTGTGAAATCCTCACCGCTTTCTGCAATACCCACGTTACAGGTGACGGTGATGGTCCTGTTTTTCTTTTTTTCCAGCGTGTTGAGTTTCTTCATGGTGTCGACCTTGAGCTGGACATACCTGCCACTGTTCATGGTCTTGATCCTGCTGCCAGCGTGGTATTTCACACTGATTGGGCTTTTCACGATGAGGGCAGGATAGGTAATCTTTTCGTTCTCTTCGTCATATCCTGTCCTGAACGTCACCTGACCGGTCAGGGTAACAGTTTCATTCTCTTTGTATTCCTGACGGTCTCCCGCCTGCGCTGTGATCACGGCGAGAGAAAGGGGAATGACTGCCAACAGTTTTTTCATCGTTGCCTCCTTACGCTGATGCGTCTGTTGATGTGATGGATGTTGGTGGTGCTGTTTCAGGTGTTGATATCGGTGCAGATTCGACCGGTGCACTCGCAGGCATCGGGCTTGTTGCGGGCGTTGCATTTGCAGCAGGTGATGCCGTTGGTGCTGTGACCGATGTTTCCATGACGGCTGGTGTGGCTACCGGGGCGGCTGTTTTTCCGGTAACCGACCGTTTCACGGTCGTCTTGGTCTTTGTGACAGCTTTCGTGGCAGATTTTGGTTTTGCTGTGGTTTTTCCACTGGCTTTTGCTGGAGCCTTGGTTTTTGCAGATGCTTTCGCTTTACGGGCTTTCTTGGCTTCTGGATCCAGCAGGGAGGCTGCTGTCTGGTAAGACGGTGGAACACCGCCTGCTGCCAGATATTCCTGTGCGGTCGAGTCGTAGAACGCGGCGAGTGCCTGCTGCGCGCTGAAGCGGACCTGTTTACGACGGATCTTGCGTCTGCGGTAACTGCCGTCTGGCAGGAGTTCCCAGGAGTTGGTATTGTCCTTGATGTAGTAGCGCAGGCCTTCCTCAATCACGCGACGCTTGAGCATCGGGTTGAGAACGGGGTAGGCGACTTCAATCCGTCTGAAGAGGTTTCTGCCCATCCAGTCTGCACTGGAGAGGTAGAGGGTCTGTTTCAGATCGTTCCGGAAGTAGTAGATACGTTCGTGTTCCAGAAAACGTCCGATGATGGAGTGGACCTTGATGTTCTCTGAGAGTCCGGGAACGCCTGGACGCAGTGCACAGGCACTGCGGACGATGAGGTCAATCTTGACCCCTGCAGAGGATGCCAGATACAGCGCACGGATGACGGACTCTTCAATGAGGGAGTTCATCTTGGCGATGATATGGGCTGGACGTCCCTGCCGTGCAATACGGACTTCGTTCAGGATGCCATGGATGACATTGCGGTGCAGGGTGAACGGTGCCAGCCACAGGTATTCGAGTTTTTTCGGTTTGGTGAGGCAGGTGAGGTGCAGGAAGACTTCATTGACCTCGCGTGTCATCTGGGGATGTGCGGTGATCAGGCCAAAGTCCGTGTAGAGTTTGGATGTGGTGCTGTGGTAGTTGCCTGTGCCCATATGGCAGTAATAGTGGTATTCGCCCTGTTCCCTGCGGATGACCAGCGCGAGTTTTGCATGGGTCTTGAGGCCCATGATGCCATAGACCACCTGCGCACCCGCCTGTTCCAGACGCTGTGCCCAGTCGATGTTGCGTTCTTCCTCGAAGCGGGCTTTGAGTTCAACCACGACGACGACCTCCTTGCCCTGGTTGGCGGCATCAATCAGCGCCTGCATGAGGTCTGAGTTTTCGCCCACACGGTAAACGGTCTGTTTGATGACCAGTACATCCGGATCATCTGCCGCATTGCGGATGAAATCGATGACTGTCTGGAAAGACTGGTACGGATGATGGAGCAGGATGTCCTTTTTCTTGAGGGTGTCGAACAGGTTGGTGCCTTCAAGGGCATCCGGATGCAGGGATGCCTGATAGGACGGGAAGTAGAGGTTCTCATTCTTGATGCATTCGAGTATCTTGCTGGTTCTGGCAAGATTGACCGGACCGTTGACCTTATAGACATAGTCCTGATCGATCTTGAATTCGTTCATCAGGAAGTCGGTCAGGTTGTCCGGGCAGTTCTTTGAGATTTCCAGTCTGACTGCTTTGCCGTAGTGACGCCCCTGCAGGCTTGCCTTGAGGGCCTGACGCAGGTTCTTGACTTCTTCCTCGTCGACCCAGAGATCGCTGTCGCGGGTGATGCGGAACTGGGCATATGCCAGTACCTCGCGTTCAGGGAAGAGGGCTGAGATGTTGGCCTGGATTACGGAAGTGAGCAGGCAGAACCCCTGTCCGTTCTCAACGAGGTCTGATGGCATCTGGATGACGCGTGACAGGATCTGTGGTGCCTTGATGATTGCGATGGCACTGCCTCGGCCGAAAGCGTCTTTCCCTGCCAGTGAGATGATGAAATTCAGTGATTTGTTCGCTGTTTTCGGGAATGGATGCGCAGGGTCGAGCACGACCGGGGTGAGCATTGGTCTGATCTGTTTCTCAAAGTATTTCCTGACCCACGCCTGCTGCCTGTCATTCCATTCCTTGGACAGCAGGAGGTGGACGCCTTTTTCTTTCAAAGCTGGCAGGATCTTGTTTCTGAACAGTTCATACTGCATGTCCACAATTTCATGGCAGCGTCTGCTGATCTGTCGCTGGGCATTGTTCTGGGCAGATCTGGCTTCAGGCGCCTGATGCACCAGCTGGCTGGCGATGCGGACTTCAAAGAATTCATCAAGGTTGCTGGAACCGATGCAGATGTAACGCAGCCGTTCAAGCAGTGGCAGACTCTCATTTTCCGCCTGGGCGATAACCCGCTGATTGAATTCGAGGAGAGCCAGTTCGCGGTTGAGGTAGAGATTGGAATCCAGATGGCTGACGGGGAGACCGGGACTGTTCTTGAAATGCTGGTTCTTCCCTGACATCGTCATTCTCCCGATCTTCCGTTAAAACAGTTCCATAATAGCAAAGTTTCGCTGTCGAATGGTGACGGAAAGGAGACATGTGTCTTTTTGGGGCGAAAAAATGCCGGAAATTTCTTGATCGGGTTCAAAAAGGCTGTTTACAACAGGATTTCCTGAATTTTTTGCCATTATAGGGACATATTGGTATGATGTTTCTGTCAAATACTTAATAAAAGGGGGCAAGGCAATGATCAACCTGACATTCTGGAGAGTTTTTTATGGCTAGAACTGCCCGTCTCATCCTGCCGGGATATCCTCACCATATCTATCATCAGGGTAACAACCATCAGGCGGTGTTTCTTGATGATGAGGACAGGGCTTTTTATCTCGAGCGTCTGCGTGATGGAGCCCGTGAATATCAGGTGGACATCCATGCCTATGCGTTGCTCGAGCGTTGTCTGTATCTCCTGGCGACTCCAGCCGATGCTACCGGGCTGGCGAGGATGATGCAGTGGATGGGGCGGTGCTATGTGCCTTATGTCAACCGCAAGTACCATCGGAGCGGTACGCTCTGGGAAGGGCGTTTCAGAACATCGATTGTTGAAACAGATCAATATCTTATGCGATGCAGCCGTTTCATCGAGATGCGTCCCGTGATGGCGGGCTTGGTTGAGAATCCCCATGAATACCGTTGGTCGAGCTATCAGCATCATGTTGGCTTGCATGTCTCGTCACTGGTACGCGACCATGTGCTGTACTGGAATCTCGGCAATACCCCGTTTGACCGCGAGTCTGCCTACCTGGCTTTCGTCCGTGAGTTTTCGCAGGATGAGGATACTGTCTTTGAACGGGCTGTGACAAAAGGCTGGCCGTTGGGATCCAAACCATTCATCCAGCAGCTTGAAGCCTTGACGGGGCATCCTTTCCGTATGGGGCGCAGGGGGCGCCCTACCAAGAAAACAACCTAAATCGGCCCTCTCTTTTTTCTGAGGCTCAAGAACGCACTGTTTCAGTGCGTTTTTTGTGGTGTATCAGTTTTTTCTGTTTCTTTGTTCGGATTCGTGAAGCTGTTTTTCTTCATTTATACAGCTATTTTTCTGATGTCGCTTAATTTTCATCGTTCTGCCTTGATTTGACGCAATCATAACTTATTAAAATTTATGTTAATGCTTGATTTCTATTGCTTGTGTTTACTGTGTCCCCAATAAAGGCATTGTTGCTGAGCCAAATTCTTAATAATTTACTCTGACCCTAATATTTTTCTTGTCAGGTGACAAAAAGGCTTTTATTCTGGATTTGTTGAATAGTCAATCAGCGAGGTTTCAAATGAATGAGCAGGGTCTTTACAATCCTTCAAACGAGCATGATGCCTGTGGTGTCGGGTTTGTCGCCCATATCAAGGGCGTTAAGAGCCATTCCATTATCGAGCAGGGACTGCTGGTCCTGAAAAACCTGAACCATCGTGGCGCAGTTGGCGCCGATGCATTGATGGGTGATGGTGCCGGTATCTTGATCCAGATTCCTGACCGGTTCTACCGGGAAGAGATGGCGGCGCAGGGCGTCACGTTGCCTCCTCCCGGTGAATATGGTGTCGGCATGATTTTCCTCCCAAAGGAGCATGCTTCCCGTCTTGCCTGTGAAAAGGAAATCGAACGTGCCGTCAAGGCGGAAAACCAGATTGTGCTGGGGTGGCGTGATGTACCCGTGAACACCGAGATGCCGATGTCGCCACGGGTAAAGGAAAAAGAACCGGTCATCCGCCAGATCTTTATCGGGCGAGGTCCTGATACGATGGTGACCGATGCTCTGGAACGCAAGCTTTTTGTGATCCGCAAATCTGCCGGCCATGCGATTCAGGCACTGGACCTGAAGCACTGCAAGGAATTCTTTGTCCCTTCAATGTCTGCCCGTACAATTGTCTATAAAGGGCTGCTGCTGGTCGATCAGGTTCAGGATTATTACAGAGACCTGCAGGATGAACGCTGTGTTTCCGCGCTGGCGATGGTCCATCAGCGTTTTTCCACCAACACCTTCCCGGAATGGCCGCTTGCCCATCCATACCGCCTGGTTGCCCATAACGGCGAAATCAATACGGTGAAAGGCAACTTCAACTGGTTCCGTGCCCGTGAAGTGATGATGAATTCCGTCGTGCTGGGTGAAGATCTTCAGAAACTGTATCCGCTGATGTATGAAGGCCAGTCTGACACTGCCTGTTTCGACAATGCGCTGGAACTGCTGGTGATGTCCGGCTACCCACTGGCCCACGCCATGATGATGATGATTCCAGAAGCATGGGAAAACAGCAATCTGATGCATGACAACCGCCGTGCATTCTATGAATACCATGCGGCGATGATGGAGCCATGGGATGGTCCTGCTGCGATCGCATTCACCGATGGCCGTCAGATCGGCGGTATGCTTGACCGTAATGGTCTGCGTCCTGCCCGCTATGTCATCACCGATGATGATCTGGTTGTGATGGCATCTGAAACCGGTGTCCTGCCGATTCCTGAAACGCACATCATCAAGAAATGGCGTCTGGAACCAGGCAAGATGTTCCTGATCGATATGGAAGCCGGCCGCATCATCGATGATCAGGAGATCAAGAACACCTATGCGAATGCCCGTCCTTACCGTTCCTGGACGAATTCGGTCTGTATCAAACTGCATGACCTGCAGGACCATTCTTATGAGCCTGCGACTTCTGCGGTGCCGCTGATCCAGCGTCAGGAGGCTTTCGGTTATACGCAGGAAGATATGAAGATCATCCTGCCACCTATGGCACTGACAGCGGATGAGGCCATCGGTTCCATGGGGAACGATGCTTCCCTTGCCATCCTGTCCGACCGGTCAAAACCGCTCTACAATTATTTCAGACAGTCTTTCGCCCAGGTGACGAACCCACCGGTTGATCCTATCCGCGAAGCGATCATCATGTCGCTGCTGTCCTATATCGGTCCAAAACCAAATCCATTGGATACCAACAATGTGAATCCTCAGATGCGGTTGGAGGTCTCACAGCCGATCCTGAATTTCGCAGAGATGGCAAGTATCCGCAATATCGATGCGTACACCAATGGGAAATTCCGTTCTTATGAGCTGGATATCTGCTATCCAGTGAACTGGGGCAAGGAGGGTATCGAGGCTCATCTGGCTTCCCTGTGTGCCGAAGCGGTGGATGCGGTCCAGTCCGGTCACAATATCCTGATTGTTTCCGACCGCAAGATCGGTCCCGATCGACTGGCGATTCCAGCGCTGCTGGCGACTTCTGCCATCCATCAGAATCTGGTTGCCAAAGGTCTGCGTGCATCGACCGGTCTGGTGGTTGAAACGGGTTCTGCCAAAGAAACCCATCATTTCGCACTGCTGGCCGGTTATGGTGCTGAAGCGGTCCATCCTTATCTGGCATTGGAAACGTTGGCTCAGCTGGCACCACGCCTCTCAGCCGACCTGATACCGGAACAGGCCCAGAAAAACTTTGTGACCGCCATCGGCAAGGGGCTGATGAAGATTATGTCGAAGATGGGGATTTCCACATACCGTTCTTACTGTGGCGCCCAGATTTTCGAAGCGATTGGCCTGTCTTCCCAGCTGATCGAGAAATATTTCCGTGGTACAGCTTCCACTGTTGAGGGCATCGGGATTTTCGAAATCGCTGAAGAATCATTGCGTCAGCATGAGAAAGCGTTCAAGACCCGCGAAATGCCTATCAAATTCCTGGATATCGGCGGTGAATATGCGTTCCGTAAGCAGGGTGAAAACCATATGTTCACCCCGGACGCCATTGCAAAACTGCAGCATTCCACCCGTGCGAACAGTTATGCCACCTATAAAGAGTATGCCCAGATCATCAATGACCAGTCCAAACGCCAGATGACACTGCGCGGTCTGTTCGAGTTCCGTTTCGATCCCTCCAAGGCGATTGCGATCGAGGATGTTGAGCCTGCCAAGGAAATCGTGAAGCGTTTCACGACCGGTGCGATGTCACTGGGTTCCATCAGTGCCGAGGCGCATGCGTCCCTGGCGGTTGCGATGAACCGTATCGGTGGCAAGTCCAATACCGGTGAAGGCGGTGAGGACCCTCTCCGTTATGAGAAGGAACTGGCTGGTCACAAAATCAAACAGGGTGAGACGCTGAAATCCATTCTGGGTGAGGACCGCATTGTGGCTGATGTTGAACTGCAGGAAGGCGATTCCCTGCGTTCCCGCATCAAGCAGGTTGCTTCCGGGCGTTTCGGTGTAACCGCGGCGTATCTGAACTCTGCCGATGAAATCCAGATCAAGATGGGGCAGGGGGCTAAACCGGGTGAAGGCGGTCATCTGCCAGGCACCAAGGTTTCAGAATATATCGCCAGCATGCGTTTCTCTGTGCCTGGTGTCGGTCTGATTTCGCCACCACCACATCACGATATTTATTCGATTGAGGATCTTGCCCAGTTGGTGCATGACCTGAAGAACGTGAATCCACGTGCGACAATTTCCGTGAAGCTGGTTTCTGAAATCGGTGTCGGTACGGTTGCGGCAGGTGTCGCCAAGGCAAAAGCCGACCATATCGTGATCTCCGGTCACGATGGTGGTACTGGTGCTTCACCTCTGTCTTCCATCAAGAATACCGGCTCCCCTTGGGAAATCGGTCTGGCTGAAACCCAGCAGACGCTGGTGCTGAACAATCTGCGTGGCCGTGTCCGTATCCAGGCGGACGGCCAGATGAAGACCGGCCGTGATGTCGTGATTGCGGCGATCCTTGGTGCGGATGAAGTCGGTTTCGCGACAGCACCACTGGTCACCCAGGGCTGCATCATGATGCGTAAGTGCCATCTGAATACCTGTCCTGTCGGTGTTGCCACCCAGGATCCTGAACTGCGCAAGAAATTCAAGGGCAAACCGGAATACATCGTCAATTATCTGTTCTTCGTGGCAGAGGAAATGCGTCAGATTATGGCCCAATTGGGTATCAAGACTTATGACGAACTGATTGGCCGTGTGGATCTGCTGGAAAAATCCAAGGCGATTTCCAACTGGAAAGAATCCGGTCTGGATTTCAGCCGTCTGTTCTATGAACCAGAAGTGGATGGTTCCATCCAGAAACTGCACCGCGAATTCCAGAACCATGGTCTGGAAAAATCCATTGACCATCGCCTGATTGTCCAGTCGCAAATTGCCTTGGAAAACAAGGAAAAGATTTCTTTCATCTACCCGATCCGCAATGCGGACCGCAGTGTGGGAGCGATGCTTTCCGGTGAGGTTGCCCGCCGTTACGGTCATGCGGGGCTGCCTGACGATACGATCCATATCCAGCTGCAGGGGACTGCCGGTCAGTCAGTCGGGGCATTCCTGGCACATGGTATTACCCTGGATCTGGTTGGGGATGCGAATGACTATGTCGGGAAGGGGCTGTCTGGCGGCCGTCTGATTGTTCGTCCGCATAACCAGTTCCGCGGCGATCCTGACAGGAACATGATTGCCGGGAACACTGTGCTGTACGGTGCCATTACCGGTGAGGCTTATTTCTACGGGATTACCGGTGAACGTTTCTCTGTCCGGAATTCCGGCGCGGTGGCGGTGGCAGAAGGCTGCGGTGACCACGGCTGCGAATACATGACCGGGGGGACGGTTGTGATTCTGGGTGAAACCGGTCGCAACTTTGCTGCAGGGATGTCCGGTGGTGTGGCTTATGTCTATGATCCAGAAGGGACCTTTGAACGCAAGTGCAATCTGTCGATGGTCACGCTGGAAAGGGTTCAGTCTTACTTTGACCAGGAGGCTGAAGGCAACAAGGCAATCTGGCATCGGATGACCCGTGATGGTGAACCTCAGACCGATGAGGTCATCCTGAGACATGTGATTGAAGACCATTTCACCTACACAGGCAGTATGAAGGCCCGTAAGCTGCTGGAAAACTGGTCTAACTGCAGAGGTCAGTTTGTGAAAGTGTTCCCGGATGAATACCGCCGGGCTTTGGAAGACCTGTACAACGCACAGACGGTGTCAGATGAAGCAAAGGCCGCTTGATGCGTGGGTGTTCAGAGTGAGATTACAGGATAGAGGCGAAAAATGGGAAAAGTAACTGGATTCAAAGAATTCGACAGGATTGAGGAATTTCACGCGGCGCCTGCTGACAGGGTGAAGCATTACCGTGAATTCACACTGACACTGGAGGATGACCAGGCGCGGCTTCAGGGAGCACGCTGTATGGATTGCGGGATTCCGTTCTGTCACAATGCGTGTCCGCTGGGCAACCTGATTCCTGACTTCAATGATCAGGTCTATAACGGACTGGATCAGGATGCGCTGGAAAAACTGCATACCACCAATAATTTCCCTGAATTTACAGGGCGGGTCTGTCCGGCATTGTGCGAACCCGCATGTTCCGTCGGGTTGATTCAGGAAGCGGTTGGTATCCGTTCGATTGAGCGTTTCATCATCGAGAAGGGTTTTCAGAACGGTTGGGTCAAGCCTGCAGCGATTCCGGTCAAGACTGGAAAACGTGTGGCGGTTGTCGGTTCCGGTCCTGCAGGGCTGGCTGCGGCGCAGCAGCTGGCGCGTGCTGGTCATGAAGTACATGTCTATGAAAAGAATGACAGTATCGGTGGCCTGCTGAGATACGGTATTCCTGGGTTCAAGCTGGAGAAGACGGTGGTTGACCGACGTCTGGCACAGATGATGGCTGAGGGTGTTGTTTTCCACACAGGTGTCCTGGTTGGCACATCGATTCCCGACGGAATCCTGAATCAGTCGCAGGAAGTGGTTGCGCCTGAAACGCTGAAGGCTGAATTCGATGCTGTGATTCTGGCGGTTGGTGCGGAACAGCCCCGTGGTCTGGGCAATCTGCCAGGCGCTGACCTGCAGGGCGTCCATTATGCAATGGAATTCCTGACGGCCCAGAACCGGAAGGATGCTGGCGAACGTGCCCGTAACCGCCTGAGTGCAGAAGGCAAGCGCGTGGTGATCATCGGTGGCGGTGATACCGGTTCTGACTGTGTCGGTATCGCCAACCGTCAGGGTGCGGCAAGTGTTTTCCAGTTCGACCGTAACGGCAAACTGCCTGAACAGGTGAACAAGGATCTGACCTGGCCATACTGGCCCCGAAAATTCAACACCTCTTCTTCCCATGAAGAGGGGTGTACCCGTGACTTCGGTCTGAACACCAAGCGGATTGAAGGCAGACGTGGCCGTGTTGAGAAACTGGTGGTCTGTCGTGTTGAACAGGTTGCCGGCAAGTATGTTGAGGTTGAGGGCAGCGAGTTCGAGATTCCTGCCGATATGGTATTGCTGGCGATGGGCTTTTCCGGTCCAGTGGCTTCCGTTTTGGATGCGTTTGGTGTTGAAAAGAGCCGTAAGGGGACTGCACAAGCCGATTTCGAAGGAGAAAAGCGTTTCCAGACTTCGGTTGAGAAAGTCTTTGCGGCAGGGGATGCGCGCCGTGGCCAGTCTCTGGTCGTCTGGGCTATCCATGAAGGACGTGAATGTGCGGAAGCGGTTGATCGCTGGTTGATGCAGGCCTGATTCTCTTCTCTGGAAAAGTACCTGAAACCGCCTTTTTGTGAGGCAGTTCAGGTACTTTTTCTATCTGATACTGATATATTGATTGAGTTGAGGTATATTATCGATGTTGGTCGATGTCGGATTTTAATTTTTTCAGCTGGTTCAATGGTTACTGGCGAAAATCCACTAAAAAAAGACACTGAGAGAAGAGTTAAATATGAGAATTGAAGGTAGTATTGTGGCCATGGCCACACCAATGACAGATGATGGCCGCGTTGATTTTGACGGTACCCGGAAGTTTGTCGATTGGCTGATCGCTGAGGGGACAGACGCACTGTCTGTTGTTGGGACCACTGGTGAATCCCCAACCCTGAGTGTGGAAGAACATGCGGAAATGATCCGTGTAACCTGTGAACAGACCGCCAAACGTGTGCCTGTCGTTGCCGGTGCCGGTGCAAACTCCACTGCTGAAGCGATTGAACTGTCTAAACATGCGAAAGCCTATGGTGCTGACGCGACCCTGCAGGTTGTGCCTTATTATAATAAGCCTACCCAGGAAGGGATGTATCAGCATTTCAAGGCGATTGCAGAAGCTGTTGATATTCCTATGGTGGTTTACAATGTTCCTGGCCGAACAGTCGCCGACCTGTCCAATGAAACCATCTTGCGTCTGGCTGAAATCCCTAACATCATCGGTGTGAAGGATGCGACCGGTAACATCGCACGTGGTCTGGATCTGCTGCTCCGTAAACCAGCCGATTTCCAGGTTTTCTCCGGTGATGATCCAACCGCTGTTTCCCTGATTCTGGCCGGCGCAAGCGGTAATATCACTGTTGTCGGTAACGTTGCACCTAAGAAAATGCACCAGATGTGTCAGGCTGCGTTGAAGGGTGATGTCGCAACGGCTATGAGCCTGTACCGTGAACTGCAGCCAATGAGCAGCAAACTGTTCATTGAAGCCAACCCAATTCCTGTGAAATGGGCGCTGAACCAGATGGGTGTCATCGGATCCGGTATCCGTCTGCCACTGGTTCCTCTCTCTGATGGCTGCAAAGACGCCGTGAAGGCAGCTATGCTGGCTGGTGGCGTGAAAATCTGATCGGGTGAGACTCCCTGGCTGTCTGTTTGAGATATCTGTATGCAAATCAATAAGCGAATCAGTACGGTGATTGTCAGTATCGTCGCCGTGCTGTCTCTGACATCCTGCAGTTCTTTTGATGAACTGCTGGATTCTGACCGTATTGACTATAAGAGCGATTCCGCGGCGCAGAAGCCGGGACGGCGTCTGGAAATTCCACCAGACCTGACCCAGCTGCAGCGCGACAACCGTTTCATGATTCCTGACAGTGGCGGGGTCATCACGGCATCGGATTACGAACAGCAGCGCAAGGAAATGGATGCAGGGCTGAATGGCTCATCTGATGCCGCATCCCTCGGTTCTGTCGCACCGAATCAGGCGAAAGATATCCATATCGAACGTCTTGGCAACCAGCGCTGGCTGGTGGTCAACCGTTCCCCAGAACTGCTCTGGGAACCTATCCGCGATTTCTGGCAGGATAATGGCTTCCTGATCAATATCGATTCTCCTGCAACCGGGATCATGGAAACCGACTGGGCTGAAAACCGTGCGAAGATTCCGCAGGATATCATCCGCCGGACCATCGGCAAGCTGTTTGATTCCCTGTATTCCACCGGTGAACGGGACAAGTTTCGTACCCGTCTGGAACGTGGTCCTGACGGTACAACCGAAATCTATATCAGCCATCGTGGTGCAGAAGAAGAACTGCAGGGTTCTGACAAGGAAGCGACTGTCTGGACATCCCGTGCGTCTGATCCTGAACTGGAAGCTGAATTCCTTTCCCGTCTGCTCGTCCATCTGAGCGATATGGACAAGAAGGAAGAAAAACGCGCCCGTGCGATTGCTGAGAAGAAGACTGTCCAGGTCGTTTCCAAGGCCTCTCTGGTCAAGAGCGAACGTTCTTCCATGGTGGTGGTCGACGAGGCGTTTGACCGTACCTGGCGTCGTGTCGGCCTGGCGCTTGACCGTGTCGGTTTCACGGTTGAAGACCGTGACCGTTCTGCTGGTCTCTATTATGTCCGTTATGTCGATCAGGACGAAGATGCAAAGAACTCGCCTGAAAATGAGAAGAAGGGGTGGTTCAGCGGTTGGTTCTCTTCATCCTCATCCAAGGACAAACATACAGACAAGTATCAGATTTATGTCCGCGAGGTTGATGGCAAGTCCCAGGTTGTTGTGTTTGACGACAAGGGTGAGCTTGAAACTTCTTCTGTCGGCAGAAAGATCATCAATCTGCTGTATGGTCAGCTGAAATAAGTGTTGAAGCTGACCAGTCTGGGCAGTGGAAGCAAGGGTAATTCACTGCTGATCACTTCTTTTGACGGATCCCGGAAAGTCACAGTCATGTTCGACTGTGGCTTCGGTATCCGCGATCTCCATCGTAGGCTCGAGCGTGCCGGTTGCCGGCCGGAAGAGCTGTCTGCTGTTTTTGTCACCCACGAGCATGGTGACCATGGCCAGGGGGTTCTGCCGCTTGCAAAACGCTACGGGATGCCTGTCTGGATGAGCAATGGGACATTCCAGGGGCTCGGTAAGGATTTCTCCGATGTTGACCTGAATTTCTGCCGTGATGGTGACTGTGTGACGGTCGGCAATCTGGCGGTGTCTGCTTTCACCGTTTCCCATGATGCCCGTGAACCGCTTCAGTTCCATCTGACTGATGGAGCGGTTAAGGTGGGTATGCTGACGGATACCGGTCAGGTGACGCCCCATATCATGCGCGAGCTGAGTGGATGCCATCTGCTGTATCTTGAATGCAATTACGATGAGGACATGATGAAGACCTCAGTCTATCCCGAACATCTGAAAAGACGTATCAGGAGTGTTTATGGCCATCTGTCCAATCATGATGCGGCGGATTTTCTGGAAGATGTCGACTGCTCATGCCTGAAGAAGGTGGTTGCCGCCCATCTGAGCCAGAACAACAATCTGCCTGTTCATGCCAGAAAGGCTATGGTGGACTGTGTATCACCCTATGGCATCGAGGTGATTGTCGCCGATCAGGACAACGGCTTCGATTGGATTGAGGTGTGTTGATCCTGTCTGAAAGAAAAGCCAGCTGTCTGCTGGCTTTTTTCAACTGTGGCATTATTTCTTCGCCGGTTCGGATGCGATTGGCTGTCCTGTCTTGGGATCGACAGGTGTTGTGCGGGTATCGGTTGCAACAGGGGCGGCAGCCTTGGGATCAAGCTGAATGGCTTTGCTGCCTTGGATGCTGGATCCTTCCGGTTTTTTGTCACCCTTGCCACAGGCGGTCAGTGCCAGTGCCAGCAGGGCAGTCAGGAACAGTGTTTTCTTCATGGTTTGCCTTTTTGAATCATCTTGTCCATCAGGATGGCTGGACGTTTCAGGCGATTATAGCTGTTTTAACGGGCAATAAAAAAGCCAACCACAAGGGCTGGCTTTTCTTTTCCAGAAAAATCTGGATTATTTGGAAGCTGCTGGAGCTGGAGCAGATGCTGCTGGAGCTGCGGAGCCGGAAGCTGCTGGAGCTGCGGAGCCGGAAGCTGCTGGAGTTGCGGAGCCGGAAGCTGCAGGAGCAGATGCTGCTGCGGAACCAGAAGCTGCAGGTTTTTCACCAATTTTACATGCGGTCAGAGCCAGAGCCATCAGGCCAGCGATGAACAGAGATTTTTTCATTTTGCAATCCTTGATAAAAAAGAATAAATGTATCTGTAATAATTACTGGGTTTGTAGAAAACTGCCAATCCTGTTTCCATAGGAAAAGAAGGCTTTGACGGCTCTCTATTAATGACGATTATAGCGAGTTTTTTCAGTTTTTCTCTGAAGTTTCCATCGATTTTTTATTAAGTTTTGCAACAGAGCAACATTGCTGGGGCTTTTAATTTGTTTTCGTGGGAATCTGAACAGATTATTTTTTTACGGATAGACAGTAACCTGTCGGAGGCTACAGGGGGAGTGTTCTGCTGTTTCCTGTGCTGGGGGCTGATTCCCTATGGTCAGGATGCCTGTTCCCAGTCTGTCTGCAGAAGGGGATATCGTCAGGTATCAGGCGAAAAAAAAGCCAGCCACATGGGCTGACTTTTCTTGTCCAAATAAGTTTGGATTATTTGGAAGCTGCTGGAGCTGGAGCAGAAGCTGCTGGAGCTGCAGAGCCGGAAGCTGCTGGAGCAGAAGCTGCTGGAGCTGCTGGAGCGGAAGCTGCTGGAGCTGCTGGAGCGGAAGCTGCTGGAGCAGAAGCAGAAGCTGCTGCGGAACCAGAAGCTGCAGGTTTTTTACCACATGCGGTCAGAGCCAGAGCCAGCAGGCCTGCTACGAACAGAGTTTTTTTCATTTTAGATCCTTGTTTAATAAGTAAGTTAATTACCGAAAGTGCTGATCATAGAAAACCATTAATGAGTGTCCGTAGAGGGCTGCTCAAAACGAGTTCCTATTGCATTCGATTATAGCCAATTTTTCTGGGATGTCTGTGGGATTTTTTGCGTAAAAATGTGGAATATTTGCGGACTAGCAACAGTTTTTGGGGGTTTTAAAAGGGGCTGAGAGGATTGTATAGGGTTTTTTCCACTCTCCTGCGGCGGGGCGTCATACAGGATAATGGCGTTTGATGGCGAAGGGATGGCCTGTTGAATCAGGATGGGAGAAATCTGGTTTTTATGGATGGCTGAAGGCTGACTGTCAGTCTGGTAGCGGCAATTGTGGAGGTATCTCCAAGCGTCAGGAGCCTGTAACGATATCTGTGGACATTTATCAGAGATAGGCTGAAACCCTTTCTC
>CAVJQJ010000061.1:0-4140 GCA_963651715.1 Anaerovoracaceae bacterium | reverse complement strand
GAGCAACGGCCTTCTAAGCCGTAGGTCGCAGGTTCGAATCCTGCAGGGCAGGCCATATTCCTTTTCCTCCTGTGTTCTCTCTTAAAGAATGTTCGGTTTTCAATATTTCCTGTAATATGTTTACGATAAGGCAGGATAGTCATCTTTTAATCAGGAGACCTGAATGATTGTTGAAGAACATGTCGATAATTTCATCAATATCTACGTTGGTGGCATGGTTTTTACCGCGGATGAAAATGTTCGGAAATGGGGCTTTGGTGATGGTGATGATTCCGAGGAACGTTGGCAATCTGTGGCTGATAGCAAAGGATTGCCTGTAGAAGCCTTTAAAAGCCGTTACAGTGCAATGTGCAGTGTGGCGGCTGGTTGGCCAACAGAGGGGTGGACTTTCCGTTATGAAGTCGTGTCGCTTGATGGTTGGGGAAGCGGTCTTCTGCAGGAAGTGATGGACACTGTCACAGATGCCATCAATCGCAATAAAGTGGCTCAGGACCGTAAGAAATGCAATGAGTTGTTGCGGCGCTATGCTTCCATGACAATGATCCGGTTACACGGCCTCACGCTTCGGAAGTATATTTACGAAGAGGGTAGGCAGACTGGCACAATCGTTTATCAGATGGAAGAACTGCCACCGAATCACATCGAATACCTGATTCCTGAAAAAGTCCGCAGATCGGTTGTGCACAGGGCTGTAGAAAACAGTATCTGATTTAAGGCCGTTCTGGCAACTGGATTTTTGCGGCTTTCTGCTTGATGTCTTCTGTAATGGTCCACATATAGACAGTCTTTGGTCCAACTTTCTCAATCTTTTCTGCTGGCCATTCTGGTCCCATATCCGACTCATTCGAAACAACGCGTGTACCGACTTTCAATTGTTTCCAAAGAATAGGTCGAAGTTCATAGTTGATCTGCTGAGGCAGATAAAGGGCGACAACAGTTGCATCGGAAAAATCGACTTTGTAGAAATCACCGACCTTGAACTGGACCAGATGTTCCACTTTTGCCGCCTTGGCATTTGCATTGGCTTCATCAATCCGTTTAGGGTTCAGGTCAACCCCTACGCCATGAGCACCATAAATCTGAGCTGCCGCAATAACAATGCGGCCATCTCCACAGCCTAAATCATAAACAACATCATTTTTGTTGACGTCAGCTGTCTTCAGCATCCCTTTGACAGTTTCTGGCCATGTTGTGATAAAGCCGGCATCCAGTTTTGGACCAGTGACTTCATCAATACCGTACATATTTCTGCCAAAAAAGATAAACAGGATATGGACGATGACAGCAACGCCGATAATAACGAGCGCAGTTTTCCATTTTCGTTTTTTTAATTCCATGATGGCTGCTTTGGGGACCGAGATGTTTTTTTAAGAGTGTTCAGACTTCTTTGTCAGAAATCTGATTATCCATAGAAGAATAAGTCCAATCAAGAGGACGCCGACACCAAACCATGCTGCGTTAACACCCCCCAGTGATTGGTTGTATACATATGACAGGCTCGACCAGAGCATATAGGCGCAGGTCAGGCAGAAAATGATGGGCAGGATTGGAAAAAGTGGTACACGGAAGGCTTCTGGGGACCGAGGTTGTCTGCGAAGGATAAAAAGCGCAATGCCCGTCAGGAGGAAAAACAGCCAGAAGACAGGAGCAGTGAATTCAACCATGGTATTGAATCCCCCCCCGGTCATGGCACCAAGAATAACCAGGACAATTGAGGCAAGACACTGGATCCACAATGCATTGACGGGTGTATTTCTATCAGGATGCCATTTCCCCAATGGATGGAGAATCTGCCAGTCCTGTCCCATGGCATAACTCGAGCGTGCTCCCACGATGATGGTTGCATTGATGGATGTCACTGTTGAAATGGCAACCATCAGCGACAGGATTTTCTCACCGGCATCGCCAAAAACGAAACTGGCTAGATCTGCGGCGACGGCATGTGAGGATGCCAGTCCTTGAAATCCAAGACATGACCAGTATGCCCATGTCACAGCAAGATAGAGCAGGGTGATTGCAGTCAGGGAAAGGACGAGTGCCCGTACCATATTCTTTCGTCCGTTTTCCAGTTCTGCGCTGATATAAGCGGCTTCATTCCATCCACCAAAAGTCAGCAGGACAAAAACCATGGCCATACCAAAATTCGAAAGATCAGTCGATTGCTGTTCCGCTTGTGTTGTGATGGGCATATGATTGCCAGCAATCAGTAGATAGAATGCCCCACCGACAATGAGTATCAGACTGGCAATCTGAATACAGGTGAACCATGTCTGTGCTCTCATACCTGTTTGGACATTTCTGATGTTCAGCCAGGAAAGAATCAGGATGATAAGGACAGCATAGGTGAATGGGCCAGAATGGAGACCATTGACGCTTAATGGAACTAAACGTTCCATATAATCACCAAACACAAAGGCAAGCAGGGCAATGGATCCTGTTGTAATGACCGAAATCCGGGCCCACCCAAAGAGAAAGGCCATGGATTTTCCATAAGCCTTTTCAATAAAATGGTAATCCCCGCCGGCATGAGGAAAAGCTGTTGCCAATTCCGCATAGCATAATGCACCGGTCAGCGAGATGACCCCGCCGAGAATCCAGGCCAAAAACATGTTGCCTGTGCTGCCGGACATCCCGGCAACTGCAGAAGGAGCTTTGAAAATACCAGAGCCGATAACCAATCCGACAATCAATACAACGGCTTCGCCAAGTTTGAGAATACGTTTGGGCTGGTTGTTTTCGGGGAGGGACTTTTGCGTTTGGGCTGTCATGTACCTTGGAATATAGGATTGGATCAAGAATGTCATCTTTTTCTGACAATATTCGAAATTTTATAGAATCTAAGTTGGGGACAGAAGATATTTACTGGTATTTTCCATTAATGACCGATAAATATTGTCAGACGGCAATACAGTGGGACATTCCTCTGCAGGGTTTATTTTGATTGATGAGATTTGGAGAAAAAATGCGACAGACTTTAGTGCCATTATTCAGGAAAACAGCAATGGCAATGCTGGTTTCGATTGGATTGTCTTCAAGCCTGATGGCTGCTGAAAATGCTGAAAAAATCACAGGGGAGACAGTGTTAGCTGTGGCGCAGGTTGGAACAGCAGATCAATCAGATGCCAGACCTGCAGGATATTATCGGATGAAAGTCGGGGTGTATGAGGTTACCGCATTGTTTGATGGGACGTTTGAATTTCATGCGGAACTGTTGAGGAATCTTGATCAGGCGGAAATCAATCATCTGCTTGTTCAGCATTATGGTGCAAAGATGCCGATTCAATCCCCAGTCAATGGCTATCTTATCCATACGGGTGACCATCTTGTACTGATTGATACCGGTGCAGGTAAATTATTCCATCAAGATGGAAAGCCCGATGCGCAGGGAAATCTTGTGGAGCACATCAAGGCCTCTGGTTATCTGCCCGAACAAATCGATACGATTGTCCTGACGCATCTCCATGGAGACCATACAGGGGGATTGACTGCAAATGGGCAGGCGGTTTTTCCTAATGCAAAAGTCTACGCAAACAAAGTTGACTATGAATATTGGTTGTCCGAACAGATAGCGGGACAGGCGCCTTTGGAACGTCAGATTTTTTTCAAGATGGCGATGCAGTCGACCCGTCCATACCTGAATAACGGACAATGGATTCCGGTTGAATCAGGCTCAGAGATTGTTCCTGGGATAACTGCTGTTGCCGCATTTGGACACACACCAGGGCACACGGCTTTTGAAATCACTTCTGATGGGGAAAAAATGTTGGTTTGGGGAGATGTAATTCATAATGATGCAGTCCAGTTTTCTCATCCAGAAGTTGCTATTGAAAACGATTCAGATAGGGAAAAAGCAGTATCTACCCGGATGAATTTCTTGAAAAAGGTTGTAGAAGAGAATGAATTGGTTGCAGGTATGCATCTCCCGTTTCCCGGGATTGGACATGTCAGGATGGATGACAATGGAAAATATCAATGGATTCCCGTGGAAGAGTCTGTGACAAAAGAATGATGCAGGTGAAAGGATCGTTTGGACTCTGGGTCTGCTTCAATTTCAAAGATATCAAAATAAAGGGGGAAGAGGATTCCCGAGCCTGTAACGGATTCTGTGGAAATTCAAAATCTGATAATTTAGGAGAAAAT
>CAVJQJ010000060.1:0-5406 GCA_963651715.1 Anaerovoracaceae bacterium | reverse complement strand
CTGTAAGCTTTTTGGAACCCCCAGCTTAGCTGGGGGTTTTCTTATGACAAAAAATGCCCACCACATCAGGCGAGCATCCTATTCAGGCCGCTCTGAACGGCCTGTTCAATCCTATCAGTTGCCTGCTGGAACCTGGTCGTTAGGCATCACAACCATGTATTTATCCTGGGCATTGATCAGCGTCAGAGGAACAGTACCTGCTTCAGGTGCGTTCTTGACCTTGACGGACAGCTTGACGGTTGCAACAGAACCAACGGTCACTTCTTCCTTCTTGATTTCCTTGATTTCCTTGGTCTTTACATCAACGCTGGAATATTTGGTGTCAGCTTCTTTTGCTTCAACCTTTTCCAGACCGCCAACCTGATCGAAGGATGCTTTTTCAGCGGTCAGTCTTTCCTTGACAGCCTTCAGATAAGCATCTTTGTCTTTGACAGTGTCTGGAACAGCAATCATCTTGGCCGCATCATCAATCTTGCCGTCTGCGATCAGTTTGACATACTGCTGTGCATCAGCTTCTGGTTTTGGTGCAGGTTTCTTGCTGCAACCGGTCATGGCAATGGTCAGCGCAACAGCTGCCGCAACGCCTGCGAAAAATTTCTTCATGATAGTTTTCCTATTCAATTTCAAAACATTCCATCCACGCCATCATATGTTCCTCAAAAACAACATGCACGTTTCAGATTTCAATCTGACAAATCAGTGCCCGTATTATCGCAACCACACCAGACAGAGTCAACAGCATGTGCATATATTCTTATGACTGTTCAATAAACCCGAGGGGAATGCTGTATAAACACTGCACCGCTTCAAGAAAACAGAAAACCCGCCGGCGGACCGCACAGCGGGTTGTCTGTTTAATAAAGCATCAAGCCAGATGGATTACAGCTTGACCTTCAGCTCAGCAAGAGAATCCTTGTCGTCTGGATCAAAGACTTTCCAGCCATCGGCCTGCTTGACCACTGGGACTGGCTGTTCAAGAGATTTCCCAGCCAAAGCACCTTTCGAGTATTTGATCTCAGCCATGGCGATGGCAACATCACCGACCTTGGCGGCCGCTTCATCAACCGGTTTCTTGTCCAGTCCGACCAGAGACTTGACGGAAATCTCACCACCCATGCCCTTCAGTTCACCAGCCTGTTTCTGGACCTTGGCGGTAAAGGCATCCTTGGATTTCTGAGGAACGTACATCGCTTTCAGGAGTGCATCAGCATCACCTTTATCAGCCGCGGCAAAATAAGCCTTGACCGCATCCTGTGCAGAAGCCGCTGCCACAGGGGCAGGTGCGGAAGCAGATGCCGCTGGTGCAGAAGCGGAAGCCGCTGGTTTCTTGCCACAACCGGTTGCCAGAGCCCCGAAAGCCAGGACAGCTGCCATAGAAACTAAAAATTTCTTCATCTTATTCTCCTTTAGAGTTTGAAAATGTTCACTTTATGGAACACATAACTATACTAATATCCCAATACACAGAATTGCCTTGTCCTGCGTCAATTTTCAGGAAAATATGTCCATTTCAACACATGAAAAACCCCGTTTTTGCAACACTTCTCACCCCCCACATCCTGCACATTCCTGCACAAAGTATCGAAAAAGCTGACATAAAAACAACCAATTACAGAAATTTCAGCAACAACCCCGCAGAAATTTCCATTTGTTTCGAATTCCTGATTTATCGGGCTTTCCAAATAACCTATAATCCGCATCAAGAAAGGGCAGTGCATTATCTGAAACCGGGGCATCCCCCCCATGGATGACAATGTTCACTGAATGCATAAGACCTGTCGTAAACAGGTGATGGAAGTCCGATACCACCGTCAGCCGCTGTATCGGATGGCCAAGATGAAACAGGATATAAGATGGATACCGTAAGCACCCAGTCAGACTGCAGAGAAACCATTGAACGCATCATCACCGTCCTCAATGAATTCTGTGAGAACCGCACTCTCCTGCTTGAAGAACATATCCTCGACAGCCTGATCAACTGGCTCACCGACTGGGCAGATGACTTTGAGGCGGCAGACGACCCACACGCCAAACAGACACTGTTCATCCAGTTCACCGATGATGCCGCCACCCGGCTCCATCAGCACCGCGTCAAGACCAAAGGCTGGAAAGCAGTCGCCTTCACCCAGCCCGATATTGAAATCCATCCAAAACGCCGCGACGAACTCTCCCGTGTCGCCACCCGCATCGGCAGACTCGGCATGACACTCCTGTCCGCATAAGATTTTCCCGCAGTCCGTCAGGAAACGCCCCCTGCTGTCCATCGTCCACACACCTGTGGCATTTTCTGGACAGGCATTCCCTTTTTACATAAAAAAACTTGAAAAGAGGATTTTTTCGCAGTACATTTTGACTGTGGGAAAAACTTTTTCCGCATAACCGAAATATGACTGACAACTTGCAGACCGGGAGGGAGAACCCATGCAAGAAACAAACAGCAATATTCGACAGTCTGTTGAGCGCATCAGCAATGCACTGACCGCTTTCAACTGCAACCTTGAACTGGTCAAGGACACCTGGCCAGCAGAGGATCTCGTCATCTGGATCGACACCTGGCTCGATTTCTATCACAAACCCCCGGACAACGTCCGAAAAAACCAGATTCTTTCCCTGCTCGCGGAGAATGTCGAGCGCTGTCTCGCCAACGAAAAAGAGCTGCAGAAAGACAGCTGGTCTGACGGCGTTCCGTTGAACCAGCCGGACACCCTTCTCACTCCCGCCATCAGACGGATTCAGGCAATTTAAAAGCGCTCCTGCATAAATGACAGAACTCATTGATTTTTCAATAAAATCAATGAGTACAGTCCGATTGCTGATATCTACTGCAGTCCACAGAACAGGTCTATTCCAAGTTTTGGCAGCGCATTGACTGACAGCAACAAATCAAAACCTAAACGGAATTGTTTAGCATACAAAAAACAGAGCTGTTGCATACCCCCAACAAAGTATTTACACACAGCAATAATCCAAAATAAAAACTGAACAGGCGGGTAGACAAGCCACTTAAATTATTTATGATAAAGATATCGAGAAAATTGAAATGCAGTACCCACTAAAACTTTTGGGAGCAACCATGTTGCCTAATGCACAACAGGACAACCAGAAACTTTTACACCAGATCTCTGGTGTATTGACTGAGATCAGTCACAACATCAGTCTTGTCAGACCTTCCTGGCCGGAAGGCAGATTCTCCATTTGGATCAATGGATTCCTTGATCTCTATGAGCGAGCGTCCACTGTCGCCCAGAAAACGCAGGTGCTCGAAATGCTGGCGGAAGATGTTGAAATGTTCAAGGAACTGAAGCGGCAGGAAGATGCCGCGGAATGGCAGTGCGTCACGCCATTCACCTCAAAGGACAGGGAGCTCGAAGGCATCCTGCTCAGGATTGCTTCCTTTATCCGCCGTTCGCAGCTTGCAGCCACTGCGGCTGTCATGCCTGCGTGCGGAACCGTCCAGTAACAGAGAATTCCCGTCTTCCCTGACAGCATCAGGGAAGACAGCAGAGTTTAGTCATTAGAAGTACAAGATTCATGGTAGACAGGAGTTCCCGCCCCCTGTCCCCCTAGCTGCCAGTGGGGAACAATAACGACAGCAATGTGGTATCGGGAAATCACAGACATGACTGTGCCTGAGTAGTCCGATCAGGTCTCCTTTCCCCGAGGACTGCATATTATGCCCGATACATTACCCAGCTGTATCGGGCATTCTTATTGACGGCAGTGCGTGCTGTCCGGCACGGTTCACTGTTACCGGCATGAAACAAACTGTAAACCCATTGGCATCCCCCCCATCTCCCAGTTAGACTAGTCCCGATACAACACAGGAGGCAATACATGGAAAACACACCTGAAAACACCCCGCCACAGGACAGTGGCAACACCCAGAGCGGTGGCGGCCTGTTGGGCAAGATTGTCCGTAAAGTCAACAACCTCTCTGCCGACATCAAGAAGAACTTCCACCCATGCGAAATCTGCGGCGCATCCATCACCCTTGACATCACCCGATGCCTCTCCTGCGAAGAGGACTATCAGGACCTGACCGACCCAGAACGCACACCGGTCACCGAAGATGAAACCATCCGCATCATCAACAAATTCGCACGCAACCTCACCACCATGGCGGAAGGAACACTCAAAGACACCGTTGTCGCCAACATGGAACGGCTGAACGCCCATCTCAAGGCCATCCAGGACAGCAACAGGGAAAAACAGGCGGAAATCAAACAGGAAGAAGAAGCCGCATCCGGTGTACGCCACAGTGCGACCGGTGACATCTTCGGTTACGACATCGTGGAACACAAAGACATCGTCACCGCTTCCGTCACAGAAACCCTGTCGCCGAACAACGGCACCGCCGATACCAAGAGCGCTTTCCAGCAGGCACTCAAAGCCGCAGACCTCGATGCCTTCCGCCTCGGTGCGAACGCCATCGTCAACCTGCACATCAGCTGCACCGGCATTGAGTCCATGACCATCGCGCCACGGATCCTCTACACCATCACCGGCAACGCCGTCGTCGTCCAGAAAAAACCATAAAGACAACGGTACAGTTATTTCCATCAAAAACATGGGCTGTTTCTTCACGGAGCGGCCCATTTTGCTGAAAATCTGCTAGACATCACTCCCTTTTCTTTCTAGACTTGCGAAGTTATCCAAACCATCCTCAATACTGAGAAAAAACAACATGAAAAAATTCGCTCCCCTGATGCTCGGTGCAGCACTCGTCCTGTCCCTGACCGGCTGTGAAACCTTCCTGGGCGGTACCAAATCCAGCACCACCTCCAAAGCCGCAGCAAGTGGCCCTCAGACCACCCACTACGACTGTACAAACGGTGCAAACTTCTCCATCACCCGCAACAGCAAGACCCCTAACGCAGCGGTCCTGACCCTCAACGGTCAGCAGTACAAAATGACCAAGGTGCCTAAAGCCAGCGGTATCGACAGACTGGAACACTCCTCCGGCCTGACCTACATCGGTGCATCCAACATGAGCTCCCTGATCAACTTCAAGACCAGAAAGAACGTCGGGGCTGAATGCCGCAGCGCAGAACAGAACGCTATCCAGAAAGACCTGGACGCCAAGGCAAAAGAAGAAAAAGCAGCGAAAGCAGCCGCACAGGCTAAACAGCAGACAACCACTGCCAAGAAGACCTCAGTGAAGAAAGCCACCACAACCAAAGCTAAAACCACTGCGAAAAAAGTCGTCAAGAAGAAATAAGGCAACACGCCACTTCTGAAAAGACAACGGCTGTCAGGGCAACCAACCTGATGGCCGTTTTTCTTTATCCAGATGTCCACAGAACTTCGGCAGATATGGGACAACAACCAACATCTGCTGGAAAAACGGAGTAAAAACGAGCCTGTAACGGATTCTGTGGAAATTCAAAATCTGATAATTTAGGAGAA